>NZ_JBSFUR010000014.1:0-172169 GCF_053591895.1 Streptomyces sp. NPDC002867
GGCTTGATCCACGTCATCCGGTCCCGCTTCCAGGCCGCTGGAAAGCGGCCCGCTCGGGCCGCGGGCAGGCCGATCCCGGGGGTGCGGACGGCCGTCCCGATGTCCACTGCCGCGACCGCCCGGCCCCCGATACGCTGAGGTGTCCAGCTCATCAGGTGTGCGGGGCGCGGCAGTTGGGAACAGGCCGCAGTGCGAACGCGTGCGGCGATGGGGGCGGTAGTGACAGACGGATTCGATTTCACACCCGGGGCTCAGGTCCCGCTCATGGGGTCGGCCGGGCAGACCGCGGCGACCCATGCGCTCGCCTCGGCGGCGTACCGCGACGGCCCGGTCGCCGAGATCCTCAAGGCCAACAGCGAGTGGCACAAGTCCGAGGTGACACCGGGAAAGTTCTCCCTCTTCGAGCCGAACCTCGGTGAGGCTTTCTCCCGGGCGGTCCAGGTGCGGATGCTCGGCGGCGCCCGCAAGGCGCTGATCCAGTCCTTCGGCACCGAGCCCCAGACCGTCGTGGAGCACTGCCTGGCCGCCACCCGCATCCGCAAGGAGCGGGACGCCAGGCTCACCGCCGTCATGGCGCTGTGCGGACTGCTCTTCCTGCCCGGACTCCTGCTGTGGATGGGCGTGTTCCAGCTGCGCCGCACCCTCGCCGGCGCGGCGAACAAGCGCGCCGGAGCCGTCGGCACCCTCCTGCTCGTGGGCCTCGGCATCATGGCCGTGGTTCTGCTCCTGCGGCTGCCGTTCACCGGGTTCTGGGGCTACTACATCCGGGGCATGATCGTCGCCCCCGTCGTCGGCTGGATGCTCGCGAAGAGGATCTGCGAGTCCACCGCGAAGGACATGCGCGCGCGATGGGACAGCCTCCTGTCCGGAGGCGGCGGCATCGGCGCGAAGGTCCCCGAGGCCGTGCCGGGAAACCCCGACGAGACCGCCCGTGAGCAGCTGCGCCAGGGTCTGCAGAAGCTCACCGCCGAGCAGCACTCCAACGTCGTCTTCTACGCGGGCCCCAAGGGAATACTGGGCATGGGCACCCGCTGGGGCAGCTGGCAGATGGCCGAGGAGCTCGTCTCCAGCGAACCGGGCAAGGAGATCAACCAGTTCCGCAGCTGGGACGTCATAAGGGCCATCCACGACAAGCTGAAGCTGCTGGAACGCGGCCCGCTGAACTCCGGCGGCTTCCCGACCCCGTCCGTCCGGCACTGGATCGTCTCCCCGGTCGGCGAGAACGCCGCGGCGGTCGCCAGGCCCGAGGGCCAGGACGTGGAGACCTTCCAGGTCAGGGGCCACGAGATACAGCGCATCTGCAACCACCAGCAGTTCGGCGGCGGCAACCGCCACTACCTGGGCGTGCAGTTCACGCTGTGGGACGGCCAGTTGGTCATCACCATGATGATCACCGTCACCGTGCTCCACGAGACCCTGCGCGTGGAGGTCACCGGGCACGCGCTCGGCCCGGTGCACTCCCTGTTCACCACCAAGCCCGAGCCCAAGACGGTCACCGTCAGCAAGACCGTCAAGTTCTGGGAGACGGTCGACCGCGTGCTGCCGCTGGTGGACGCGCCCGAGGTCGTACGCCTGGCGGTGCGGGCGCCCTTCACCTGGTTCCCGCCGCTGCTCGACTTCCTCGGCGGCAAGCTGGTGCTGCCGGAGCCGTTCGGACTGCGCCACGCCTGGGCCGAGAAGCCCTGGCGGCACCGGTTCATGGCGGACGACGCGATGCGCGCCGCCACTCCGGTGCTGCGCGTGGCCCACGCCGCCGCGATGAAGGTCCTGGCCGACAACGGCGTCAGCACGGAGAAGTTCGACAACCGCTCCATGGTCGTCAGCGGGTTCGTCCAGGACCCGACTCCGCGGAACGCGGACCTGTACGACGCGTGAGGCCGTACGGCTCCGGTGCGGGCGGCTCCGGTGCGGCTCAGAGGGGCCAGGCGGCGGCGAGCATCCGGCGGGTGTCGGCGAGGAGCTGCGGCAGGACCTTGGTCGAGCCGATGACGGGCATGAAGTTGGTGTCGCCGCCCCACCGGGGCACGATGTGCTGGTGCAGGTGGGCGGCGATCCCGGCCCCGGCGGCGCTGCCCTGGTTGAGGCCGATGTTGAACCCGTGGGCGCCGGAGGCGGCCCGCAGGGCGGTCATGGCCTCCTTGGTCAGCCGTGCGAGCTCGACGGTCTCGGCGTCGTCCAGCTCGGTGTAGTCGGCGACGTGGCGGTAGGGGACGACCATCAGGTGGCCGCCGTTGTAGGGGTAGAGGTTGAGCACGGCGTAGACCGTCTCGCCGCGGGCGATGATCAGACCGTCCTCGTCGGACTTCGACGGGATCGAGCAGAACGGGCAGCCGTCGTCGGCCCCGGGGCCGGTCGGCTTGTTCTCGCCCTGGATGTACGCCATGCGGTGAGGCGTCCACAGGCGCTGGAACGAGTCAGGCGTCCCGACTCCGATCTGCTGCTCCGGCTCAGTCGTCATGCGTGCCAGCATATTCGCCGGTGAGGGCGGCATGCGGCGAGGGGCGGCCCCTTCCGGGACCGCCCCTCGCGTGCCTGCTCGGGTCAGACCTGGACCCGTCGTTCCACCACGTCGACGAGCTTGGCCAGGGCCTCCTCGCGCGGAATGCCGTTCTCCTGCGAGCCGTCGCGGTAGCGGAAGGAGACGGTGCCCGCGTTCATGTCCTCGTCACCGACGATGATCATGAACGGGACCTTCTGCTTCTGCTGGTTGCGGATCTTCTTCTGCATCCGGTCCGAGGACGCGTCGACCTCGACCCGCAGCCCCTTCTTCTTCGCGTCCGCCGCGAACTGCTGCAGGTACTCGACGTGCGCGTCACCGATCGGGATGCCGACGGCCTGGACGGGCGCCAGCCACGGCGGCATCGCGCCCGCGTAGTGCTCGAGCAGCACCGCGAAGAACCGCTCGATCGAGCCGAACAGGGCACGGTGGATCATGACCGGGCGCTGCTTGGTCCCGTCGGGGCCGGTGTACTCGAGGTCGAAGCGCTCCGGCAGGTTGAAGTCGAGCTGGACGGTCGACATCTGCCAGGTCCGGCCGATCGCGTCCTTGGCCTGGACGGAGATCTTCGGGCCGTAGAAGGCGGCGCCGCCCGGGTCCGGGACCAGCGGCAGACCCTGCTTCTCGGCCACCTGCCGCAGCGTCTCGGTGGCCTCCTCCCAGACCTCGTCGCTGCCGACGAACTTCTCCGGGTCCTTGGTGGACAGCTCCAGGTAGAAGTCGGTCAGACCGTAGTCGCGGAGCAGGTTGAGCACGAAGGTGAGCGTCGAGTCGAGCTCGTCCGCCATCTGCTCCTTGGTGCAGTAGATGTGCGCGTCGTCCTGGGTGAAGCCGCGGGCACGGGTCAGACCGTGCACGACGCCGGACTTCTCGTAGCGGTACACGGTCCCGAACTCGAAGAGGCGCAGCGGCAGTTCACGGTAGGACCGGCCGCGCGCGTCGAAGATCAGGTTGTGCATCGGGCAGTTCATGGGCTTGAGGTAGTAGTCCACGCCCTCGTCGAGCTGCATGGGCGGGTACATGCCCTCGGCGTACCAGTCGAGGTGGCCCGACGTCTCGAAGAGCTTCCCCTTGGTGGCGTGCGGGGTGTAGACGAACTCGTACCCCTCCTCCTCGTGCCGCTTGCGCGAGTAGTCCTCCATGACCCGGCGGATGATGCCGCCCTTGGGGTGGAAGACCGCGAGGCCGGAGCCGATCTGGTCCGGGATGGAGAAGAGGTCCAGCTCGTTGCCGAGCTTGCGGTGGTCGCGCTTCTCGGCCTCGGCGAGGAAGTCCAGGTGCGCCTTCAGCTCGTCCTTGGACGGCCAGGCGGTGCCGTAGATGCGCTGGAGCATCGGGTTCTTCTCGCTGCCGCGCCAGTAGGCGGCGGCGTTGCGCATCAGCTTGAAGGCCGGGATGTTGCGCGTGGTGGGCAGGTGGGGGCCCCGGCAGAGGTCCTTCCAGCACAGGTCGCCCGTCTTGGCGTCCAGGTTGTCGTAGATCGTGAGCTCGCCGGCGCCCACCTCGACGTCGGCGCCGTCGTCGTGCGAGGCGGAGCCCTTGAGGCCGATCAGCTCCAGCTTGTACGGCTCGTCGGCGAGCTCCTCGCGGGCGGCGTCGTCGGTGACGACGCGGCGCGAGAAGCGCTGGCCGCGCTTCTGGATCTCCTGCATCTTCTTCTCGATGGCCTTGAGATCCTCGGGCGTGAACGGCTTCTCGACGTCGAAGTCGTAGTAGAAGCCGTCCTTGACCGGCGGGCCGATGCCGAGCTTGGCCTCCGGGAAGAGCTCCTGCACGGCCTGGGCCATGACGTGCGCGGTGGAGTGGCGCAGGATGTTGAGGCCGTCCTCGGAGGAGATCTCGACAGGCTCGACCTCCTCGCCGTCCTTGATCTCGTACGCGAGGTCCTTCAGCTCTCCGGCCACGCGGGCGGCGACGACCGTGCGCTCGCCGGCGAAGAGGTCGGCGGCCGTAGTGCCCGTCGTCACCACGCGCTCTTCCCGCTCGGAATCGCGTTGGATGATCACACGGACGTCTGACACCGGTCTCTCCTGACTGAAGGTGGATGCACGGCCTGGCACAGCACGCGCACCTGGAATCGTACCGAGCCGGAGCGACCACTCGCGAAACGGTTACGGGGCCGGGCGTGAGTCCTCCTCGTCCCCCGCTTCCCCGAAGAAGTCCAGGTTCTCCTGGAGCGACTTCATCAGCCGGTCCCGCTCCGCGTCGTCGACCGGCACGGGGGTCACGCCGGAGGCGTCGGTCAGCCGCCGGAATCCGCCCCGGCTCTCCAGCCGGCCGATCAACCGGATCGGCAGTCCGACCAGATGGGCGTGGCCGGCCGTGCGGTAGGAGTCCTCGTCCAGCGCCACCCGCACATGCGGCACCTCGGCCCCGGCCAGCACCCGCAGCCGTACGGTGCCCGGGCCCCGTGGTCCCGAGCGGCGCATGCGGACGACGGTGCCGGTGATCCGCACGGGGACGGACGGCTCGTCCTGGAGGTAGCGGGCGCCCGCCTCGCGCAGGGCGGGCAGGTCCCCCGCCGAGAACTCCACCGGCTCCATGCGGGCGGCGCAGCCCTGGGGCACCCCGGCGGCCGGGGACCAGTCGAGCGTGATGCGCGCTCCCTCCGAGCCGCGCACGAGCGCGATCACGGCCTCGGTCAGCTCGCAGCTGACGCCTGCCTGCACGGCGGTGTCGAACGCCTCCATGCCGCCCGCGGCCCGCCGGTAGTCGATGGCCTCGCGGGTGGCCTGGAGCGCGTGGGCGAGCCGGACGGCGACCGTGCGGCCGGTCTGCACGGGGACGAAGGCGGTGAGGGAACGGCCGCCGGGCGCCGGGCCCACCAGGACGCCTTCGAGCAGGGCCTGCGCCTGCCTGCGGTGACGGGCGCCGTAGTAGCCGGCGCGGCCCCGTACGGCGAGGGCGCCGGCCAGCAGCATCTGGCGGGCGGCCGAGCGCAGCTGTTCCTGCGCGGTCCACGAGACGGTGCCGGACGGTCCCTGGGGGATGTCGCGCCACCAGCGGATCTCGTCGCTGGGAACGGTGAGCCCGACGAGGACGTCGCGGGCCGAGGGAGCGGCGCTGCGGGCGAGTGCGGTGAGCGCTTCGCCGATGAGGTCCTCGCAGTCGGGGAAGGCGCGGCTCTCGGGCACGAGCAGGCTGGTGCCGCCGGCGGCAGGGCCGGGCGGGGTCCAGCGCGTGTAGCGCCCGGCGGCCCCGCCGCGGCGCCGCCAGCCGTGGCGGTCCAGGAGAGCGCCGAGGACGGCGGGGTCGATCTGGGCGGGGTCCGGCTCCGCCGTGGCGCCCCAGGGGCCGGGCGGGTCGGCCGTGGGGTCGGGGCGGCTGCCGGGCTGCGGGAAGCGGTGGAGGTGCTCGTCGAAGGGCCGGTGCGTCAAGGTCTACCTCCCGCCCCGACGCGCGCCATGATCTCGCAGAGCGCGCGGTCGTCGAAGATCCGCGTGGTCGGGATCCGCACAGTGGTCCGGCGCCTGCCCGTCACCGGGTGGCCTGCCAGATTGGTCCAGTAGCAGCAGTGCCTGAGGTCGAGCCGGTCGTGGCTGGCGCGCAGCCACTCGTCCTGAGTGCGGGGGACGAGCATGACGACCAGGATCTTGTGCACCGAGACCGGTGTGCGGGCGAGCTTCACCAGGTGGTCGTTGTCGAGGGTGAAGGAGAACGCGGGTCCCGGTGGGTGGGGCGGGATCTGGTAGGTGCACTTGAGCTGCACCTTGATGGTCACTTCGTCGTCGACCGTGTGCCGGGCCGAGCTGTGGCTGACGTGCCAGTCGATGCCGTTGTCCGGGAACGGCTGGGACAGCGAGCAGCCGGCCGCGGCGGCGACCGCGTGCAGATAGCCCACCTGGAGCGTCTCCATGCAGGCGGTGGTGGCGAGCGCTCCGCGCAACGGAACGGTCCCGTGGGGCTGGGGGCACCTCCCGCTTGCGGGGGACAGCCCTCCCGATTCGGGCTGGGCGAGCGCCATGGCAATTTCCTTCCCCGTCACCTGTGTTGTCACCGCACGGCGTACGGCGCAAACAGCCCGGGTATCACCGATTCGGGCAGGGCCCTTCGCCATCTGCCAGGCACGTGCGAGGAGTTCGGGGATGACGCACTGGTTCGACGGCCCGCTGGCCGCATTTGACACGGAGACAACCGGAGTGGACGTCGAGGCGGACCGGATCGTGTCGGCCGCGGTGGTCGTCCAGGACACGCCCGGCGGACGGCCGCGCATCACACGGTGGTTGGTGAATCCGGGCATCCCGGTGCCGCCGGCCGCCACCGAGGTGCACGGCCTGACGGACGATCACCTCCAGCGCAACGGGCGCTGGCCGGCGCCGGTGATGGAGGAGATAGCGAGGTCGCTGGCGGACCAGTGCGCGGCGTCGCGCCCGCTGGTGGTGATGAACGCACCCTTCGATCTGACCATCCTGGACCGGGAGTTGCGCCGTCACCGGGCCTCGTCGCTGGCGCGCTACCTGGAGAACGTACCGCTGTGCGTGCTGGATCCGCGGGTGCTGGACAAGCACCTGGACCGCTACCGCAAGGGGCGGCGGACGCTCACCGATCTGTGCGCGCACTACGAGGTGGCGCTGGACGGGGCACACGACGCCGCGGCCGACGCGCTGGCGGCGATGGAGGTCGTACGGGCGGTGGGGCGGCGTTTCGCGTCACGGCTGGAGCGGCTTTCCGCCGCGGAGCTGCACACGTTGCAGGCGGTGTGGCACGCGGCGCAGGCGCGGGGGCTGCAGGCGTGGTTCGCGCGCAGCGGTGTCCCCGAGCCGGTCGATCCGGCGTGGCCGCTGCGTCCGGACCTGCCCGCGGCGGCGTGACGGTCGGCGGCACGAACGCGTGAGGCCGGTCCGCCTGCTGACGGACCGGCCTCTCCCGGTGGGCGATACTGGGTTCGAACCAGTGACCTCTTCGGTGTGAACGAAGCGCTCTCCCACTGAGCTAATCGCCCGGGAACGCACTGAACCATACAGGGCGTCGCCGCCTTCCTTCAAACCGCTTCGAGGTAAGCGGCCAGACCGCGCCGTCCACCGCGCATCATCAGCGCGTGGTTGGCCCTGAAGACCGGGCGGCAGGGCACGGCGAGGCGCCTCATCAGCGGCTTGTGCACCTCGACCTCCTGCTCGAACAGGGCCCGCGTTCCGGCGCCGTGCTCCGTCACGGTCCAGCGCGACCAGCCCGCGAGGTCTCCGTCCAGCACGATCTCCAGCACGCCGGCCGCCGGGTCCCGACGGCCGGCGTGCGCGGTGACGCGGAGGTCGTACGGGAGGAAGGAGCGGAAGCGGACGGTGCCGGACTCCTCGTCCGCGAGGTCGACGGCGCGCACCTGCGGCCACCACCGCGGGTACTCCTCGGCCCGCTCCAGGACGCGGTAGACGGCCTCCGGGGCGGCCGGCAGGTCCCAGACGCTGCGGAAGCGGTAGCGGCACCAGTCCATGGCCCCAGTCTGGCCCGGCTGCGACCGCCGCGGCCTACTCATGGCGGATCTGAGTATCCGCGCCCATGCCCGGACCTTGTGGCGCGCGCCACACTTCCGGCCATGAAGAACGTTCCGACCCCCGCCGAGGAACTGGCGATCCTCGACCGCGAGCTGCGTCAACTGGACGCCCGCCGGGCGCAGTTGCTGGCCCGGCGCAGCTGGCTGCTGGCCGCCCTGCGGCCGCCGGTCACCGCGTCCGCGCCGCCGCCCTTCCCGCCGTCGGGTTCCTGGCCGGCCGGTCCGCGGCCGCACGCCGAGGCGTCCCCGCCGAGCGTGCAGAACGTGCTGCTGACGCTCGGGGGCATCCTGCTGGCCGTCGCGGCGATCGCGTTCACGCTGGTCAGCTGGGGCCACATGGGCATCGGCGGCCGCTCGGCGGTGCTCGGCGCGGTCACGCTGGCGGCCCTGGGCACGCCGGCGGTCCTGCTGCGCCGCGGTCTCGCCTCGACGGCCGAGTCGGTGGGCGTTCTGGGACTGGTGCTGATGGTGCTGGACGCGTACGCGGTGCACCGGGTCGCCCTGGCGGGCACCGACGGACTGGCGTACGCGGCCGGGGTGTCGGCGGTGCTGGCAGGGCTCTGGTCCGCGTACGGCCTGGCCCTGCCGCGGCTGCGCGCCCCGCTGCCGACGGCGCTGGTGACGGCGCAGTTGCCGCTGCCGCTGTGGGCGCTGGCCGGTGGTCCGGCCGCGCCCCCGATGGAGTGGGCGCTGCTGCTGACCGCGGCGGCGGACGTCGCGGTGGCGCTGTGGGGGCGGCCGGCGGTGGTGCGCGGGTTCGCCTGGGTGACCGCCTCGGTCACGGGCGGTCTGGCGATGCTGACCGGCCTGTGGCTCTCCGTGGCCGCCGGCTCACCCGGGGAGGCGGCCGGTCCGGCGGTCCTGCTGCTCGCGGCCTCGGCGGTGGCGCTGTTCGCGGCGTGGCGTTCGCCGGCCGCCGCGCCGGGCGCGTCGGTGGTCGCCGGTCTGGCGGCGGTCGCGGCCGTCGGCGGACCGATCCGTACGGCGGTCCCGCAGGGGTGGGCGGTAGTGGGCTACCTCCTGTGCGCGACGGCGCTCCTCGCGGTCGTCCGCACGTCCCTGCCCGAGCGCGTGCGGCAGGGTCTCGCCCGGTCGGCGGGCGCCGTGCAGGCGGCGGCCGCGGTGACGGCGCTGCCTGCGGTGCTCGTGTCGCTCGCGGGCCCGGCCACGCAGGTCACGGACATCTGGTCGACGGCACCGGCCGGCACGCGGGAGGCGCTGTCCCTGGACGTGCCGCTCTCCGTTCTCCCGGCTGCCCCGCTGGTCCTCGCGGTCCTCGCGGCGACGGCGGCGCTGGTGGCGCGCCGCCTTCCGGCCGACGACTGCGCGTCGCAGGCCGCCACGGACCACGCGGCGGCCGGTGCCCCTCCGACGGCCGCCGACGGCCACGGCAGCGCGCTGGGCGCCCTGCTCCGTCCCGCTGCGGCCTGCGGCTCCCTGGTCCTGTTCTGGGCCGCGCTGCTGGTCCTGCCCGTGGTCCTCGATGTGCCGTACGGCATCGCGGTCGGCTGGCAGCTGGTCCTCGCCGTGGCGCTCTTCGCGCTCGGTGCCGTACGGCACGCCCCGCTCGCGCACACCGCCCTGGCCTGCGGCCTGGCCGGCTCGGTGAGCGTGGCGCTGCTGTCCCTGGCGACGCGTCCGGCGACGTTCGTCGTGCTGGGGTTGCTGCCGGCGGCGCTCGCGGCCGCGGCGTTCCGGGCGCGCGGCCCGGCGCAGCAGGTGGCCGCCTGCGCGGCGACCGTGTTCGCGACCGGCCTCGCAGGGGCCTGCGCGGCCGCCGCCGGGCTGCCGCCGCACCGCGCGGCCCTCGTGCTGCTGCTCGTCCCCGCGGCTGCCGCCCTCGCCGGTGCACGCCTCGGCCGCCACCCCGTGGCCCTGCCGGTGGAGGCCACCGCGGCCGGCGCCGGCCCGGTCGCCGTGCTGCTCGCCACCGGACACCTCCCCACCCTGGCCCTGGTGCTGGCCCTGTGCGGCGTGATCGCCGCGGGCACAGCGGTGCGGGCCGAGCGCCGCCCGGCCGCCGGGTACGTCGCCGCGGTGCTGTTCGTGCTCGCCACGTGGGTGCGTCTGTTCGCCTCCGAGGTGGCCTCGCCCGAGGCGTACACGCTGCCCGTCACGGTCCCCGCGCTCGTGATCGGCGCGCTGCGCCGCCGGCGGGACCCGCAGGCGTCGTCGTGGACGTCGTACGGTCCCGGCCTCGCGGCGACCTTCGTGCCGAGCCTGTTCGCGGCCTGGGGCGACGAGCACTGGCTGCGGCCGCTGCTGCTGGGCGTCGCCGCGCTCGCCGTCACCCTTGCGGGCGCGCGGCTGCGGCTGCAGGCGCTGCTGGTGCTCGGCGGCGCGGTGCTCGCGCTGGACGCACTCCACGAGCTCGCCCCGTACGTGGTCCAGGTCGTCGACGCGCTCCCCCGCTGGCTGCCCCCGGCGGTGGCGGGTCTGCTACTGCTCGCGGTCGGCGCCACGTACGAGCAGCGGCTGCGGGACGCGCGCAGGCTCAGGGAGAGCCTCGGCCGGATGCGCTGAACGCCGAAGGCCCCGGAGACTGGTGTCTCCGGGGCCTTCGGTCCGGGTGGGCGATACTGGGTTCGAACCAGTGACCTCTTCGGTGTGAACGAAGCGCTCTCCCACTGAGCTAATCGCCCGGGCGCACCGCAAACATTACCCCATGTCAGCGGGTCCCCAGGACCACTGCGGGGTCACTCGTCGATCTTCCACGGCATCACGATGCCGAACTTCCAGAGGTAGATGCCGACGAGCACGGCGATGATCACCAGGCCGACCGTCGTGAGGATGATGTTCCGCCGCCGGACCTTGGGGTCGAGCGCGCGCTGGGCGGCCTCGGTGACCTTGCGCTTGGTCCAGCGCAGCACCAGCTGGGCCCAGACGAACTCGGTGGCCCAGATCGCCATGCCGCCGAAGATCACGACCCAGCCGGGACCCGGCAGCACGAGCATCGCCACGCCCGCGCCGACGACCGCGAGGCCGACGACGAAGACGCCGACCTGCCAGCTGATGTGCAGCGTTCTCGACCGCTTGATGAAGTGCGGCGCCCGCGAGCCGAGCTCCCGCTCGTCCTCCCTCGCCGCCTCCTGGGCCGGCTGCGCCGCGCCCGTCGTCACGTCCCCCGTCGCGGGGGCGGAGGCCGCGTCCGCGACCGCCTCGTCCCGCTCGTCACTCTGCGCATTCATAACGCCCAACTTACCCGATCGAACACCGTCACCGGATTGGCCGTATAACACAAAGTAATGCACGCCCGTACGAGCGACCCGAGGGATCACAAAACGGTCAGAGGGGTTTACAACGGCACCGTAGGTGGCATGTCGATTTCGCCGACGTGCGAATCCCCGAGCGCACACTGAGCGAAAGGCCCTGGCGCTTATGAACACCACGGTCAGCTGCGAGCTGCACCTGCGCCTCGTTGTATCGAGCGAGTCCTCACTGCCTGTACCCGCGGGCCTGCGGTATGACACGGCCGATCCCTACGCCGTGCACGCCACCTTCCACACCGGAGCCGAAGAGACGGTCGAGTGGGTCTTCGCCCGCGACCTCCTCGCAGAGGGGCTGCACCGCCCCACCGGCACGGGCGACGTACGAGTCTGGCCGTCCCGCAGCCACGGCCAGGGCGTCGTCTGCATCGCCCTCAGCTCCCCGGAGGGCGAAGCCCTCCTGGAGGCCCCGGCGCGGGCCCTGGAGTCGTTCCTCAAGCGGACGGACGCCGCGGTGCCACCGGGCACCGAGCATCGGCATTTCGACCTCGACACGGAGCTCTCGCACATCCTGGCCGAAAGCTGAGCCAGGTGAAAAGCCGCCCGGCGCCGTCCGTCTCGGGGAGACGGCGCCGTGCGGAGAATTCCCATACAGCCGGCACCGGCGCCGTCGTCACGGAATCCACCGTGACGACGGCGCTGCTGTGATCCCGGCACGAACCGCTAGAGTCGGCGCAATTCGGCGGGCACCGGCCCGCGGCCGGCCAGGGAGCGAATCGTGCTGATCCCCCACGACACCCGTATCGCCCTCGACACCGTCGTCGATCTGGTGAACACCGCACCGGAGGGCGACCAGGAGGACGGACTCGCGGACGTCGCGGCGCTCGACGAGTTCGTCCGGAGTCACCACGTCAGCGACGTGGGTGATCTGGGGCAGAAGGACCTCGCCGCGATGCAGGGCGTGCGGGACCGCTTCGCGGAGGTCTTCGCGGCGCGGGACAGCCGTACCGCGGCAGAACTGATCAACCAGCTCGTCGCGGCTGCCGGCACGACGCCGCAGCTCACCGATCACGACGGCTACGACTGGCACGTGCACTACTTCGCGCCGGGCGCCTCGGTGGCGGACCATCTCGCGGCGGACTGCGGGATGGCGCTGGCGTTCATCGTGGTCGCGGGCGAGCAGGAGCGGCTGCGGCGCTGCGAGGCGCCGGACTGCGGACGTGCCTTCGTCGACCTCTCGCGCAACCGGTCACGGCGTTACTGCGACAGCCGCACGTGCGGGAACCGGCTGCATGTCGCGGCCTACCGGGCCCGCCGCAAGGAAGCCGCCGGCTGACGGGCGGGCGGCCCGCCCCTTCCGCACCCCGGTCGTCTCCGGCCGCCGAGGGCACGGGACGGGTCACAGCAGGAACAGGTCGTGCACCGCGCCCATCAGCAGCAGCACGCCGATCACGCCGAGGAAGATCATGAGGGGCGGCTGGGAGAGCGCGAACAAGCAGCCGCGCGGCTCTGGGGTCGGTGCGGGGGCCTGGCCCCGGGAGGTATCGAGCATCTCGGGCCGATCATGACGCAGCGCGCCACGGCGTGATCGACCAACACACCCCGAGGGCGGGGTAGTTCATCACATCCCGCGCGGCAGGACCGGGCGCCCGCGCCCGGTCCGGGCCCACGGGCCCTAGATGCCGTGCTTCTTCAGGATCGCCTCGATGTCGCTGAAGTCGTCGGCCGCGGTCGTCTTCGGCGCCGCGGACGGACGCGCACCGCCGAGGGCGGGCGTGGACGCGCCGGACTCGGCGGCGGAGCGCTGCGCCGCGGCGGCGGCCTTGCGCTCCCGGCGACTGCCTCCGGAGCGCCGTTCGACGGCACGGGTGGTCATGAACAGCAGCCAGGCGCCGCCGAGCAGGCCGAAGCCGAGCCAGGCCGACGGGCTGAAGGCCGTGTCCACGAGCCACTGGACGGCCCCGGTCAACACCAGGCCGACGGGAACCAGGGAGTACGCGGCGATACGGGTCGCGGCGAGGAAACGCCTGCGGTACGCCGTGATCGCGGCGATGCCCAGGCCCGCCGCGGACACCGCGGAACAAATGGTCTCGGCAAGCATCCGGTCCTCCAGGCATCGGCGGGCACGAGGTGTTACGTCCCTTCCATCCTGCACCGTCCCCCTGACCGCGGGCCATGCCCGGCGGCGACCTCAGGGGGATCTCGGGGACGGTCTCCTCCTGCGGTCCCGGTTGGGTGCGCCGGGGACCGGCTGGAAGACTGGCCCCATGAGCGACTCCACCACCGCCCGCCCCGTCGTCCTCGACGTCTGGTGCGAGCTCCAGTGCCCCGACTGCCGTGCCGCCCTGGAGGACCTGCGGGCCCTGCGCGCGCGGTTCGGCGACCGGCTGGAACTGCGGCTGCGGCACTTCCCCCTCGACAAGCACCGGCACGCGTTCTCCGCCGCGCAGGCCGCGGAGGAGGCGGCCGAGCAGGGGAAGGGCTGGCCGTACGCGGAGGCCGTGCTGGAGCGCACCGATGACCTGGCGGCGCGGGGCGAGCCCGTGCTGCTCGAGGTGGCGCGCGAACTCGGCCTGGACGCCGAGGAGTTCGACACCGCCCTGATCGACGGCCGGCACATCCTGATCGTCGACGCGGACCAGGCCGAGGGCAAGGCGATCGGGGTGACGGGCACGCCGACGTACGTCATCGGCGGCGAGCGCCTCGACGGCGGAAAGAGCCAGGAGGGGCTGCGCGCCCGGATCGAGGAGATCGCCGAGCGGCTGCTCGGGGAGCGGACGGACACCCCGTAGCCCCGCGGTCAGAGGAGCCGCTTGACGAAGTTGTGGTGCGTGGTCCGGTAGCCGAGGGACTCGTAGAGGCGCTGCGCCGGGGTGTTGCCCGCGAAGACGTGCAGACCGATCAGCGTGTTGCCGGCGGCGCGGGCGATGCGCTCGGCGAGCAGCATCAGGGCGCGGCCGTAGCCCCTGCCGCGGTGCTCCTCGGCCACCTCGACGTCGAAGACATAGGCCCCCTGCTCCCCCGGGCGCACCTCGTGCCGCGTCGCGACCCAGACGTGCCCGACCACGGTGTCCTCCTCGACCAGGCAGTACAGCTCGGCGCCCGGCGTCGCGAGACCTTCCGGCAGGAGGGTGCGGTGGAGGTCCTCCGAGCGGGTGAGGGCCTCCTCGCGCGGCACTCCCCTGGCGATCCACTCCTCGGCGTAGTGCGCGACCGCCTTGGAGCGCCACCTGTCGAACTCGGCCTCGTCCATGGGCCGCCCCTCGACCGCGCCGGGCAGCGGGGGCGGACCGTCCGGCAGCTCCTTGAGCATGGTGCGGCCGCGCTCGGTGTAGCCGAGGGCGGAGACCATGCGCAGGGCGGCCGTGCCGTCGGCCGGGACGGAGGTGCGGGCCTCGGTGCAGCCCCAGCCCCGCAGTACCTCCTCGGCGGCGAGCGCGGCGACGGTGCCGCGGCCGCGCCTGCGGTCCGCGTCGTCGATGGTCAGGGAGCGCACGTAGCCGACCGAGGGCCCGGCCCCGGCGTCCGTCGCGAGGAGGACGGAGCCGACCGGCCGGCCGTTCACACAGACGTCGTACGCCCGCGAGGCGGCGCCGGACTCGTCGCGCTGTATCGGCCCGGTGGGCCGCAGGGTTGTGGTCATCGGAGACTTTCTACCTGCCCCGCGGCCGTCCGACACCACGTTTTCCGACGGGCCTGCTCCTACGGGGACTTGGGGTCCGGGTCGGCGGCCGCCCGCTCCTCGAAGACGCGCATCGCCTTCGTCGTCACGGGGCCGGGGGCCTGTCCGATCTCGCGGCCGTCGATGCGGACGACGGCCTGCACGTCGCGGAGGGTGGAGGTAAGGAAGACCTCCTCGGCCCGGTCGAGCACGTCGAGCGGCAGGTCCGTCTCCTTGGCCCCCGTCCACTCCACGGTCAGGGCGCGGGTGATGCCCGCGAGGCAGCCGGAGGAGACCGGCGGGGTGTGCAGTTCGCCGTCGAGGACGACGAAGACGTTCGAGCCGGTGCCCTCGCAGAGCTGCCCGACGGTGTTGGCGAACAGCGCCTCGGAGGCGCCCTGCTGGTGCGCCCGCGCCAGGGCGACGACGTTCTCGGCGTACGAGGTGGTCTTCAGGCCGGTCAGCGCGCCGCGCTCGTTGCGCGTCCACGGGACGGTGATCACGGCGGTGGTGTCGGGCCTGCGGCCGCTCTCGCCGAGGGCGACGACCAGGGTCGGGCCGGCGTCGCCGCGGTCGGAGCCGAGCGGCGAGAGCCCTCCGGTGTAGGTGATGCGCAGGCGCCCGAGCGGCATCGGGTTGGCGTCGAGGACGGCGGCACAGGCGCGGCGCACCTCGTCGTGGTCGGGCTCGGGCAGGCCGAGGCCGCGGGCCGAGCGCGTGAGCCGTTCCAGATGGCGGGTGAGGGCGAAGGGCTGCCCGTGGACCGCCTTCACGGTCTCGAAGATGCCGTCGCCCACGGTCATGCCGTGGTCGAGGACCGACACCCGGGCGTCCTCGGCGTCCTTGAGCTCGCCGTTGACCCAGAGCTTCATCCAGCTGTCCTTCCGCTTGCCTCGTACGCACCCGACGCTACCGCGAGCAGCCGGGACGCCTTCAGTTCGGTCTCGTCCCACTCGCGCTCGGGGTCGGAGCCCCAGGTGATCCCGGCGCCGGTGCCGAAGCGCAGCGCGGGACCGTCCGGGGCTCGGCGGTCGATCCAGAACGTGCGTATGCCGACGGCGAGCTCGCCGGTGCCGCGGTCGGCGTCGACCCAGCCGATGCCTCCGCAGTACGGGCCGCGGGGAGAGGTCTCCAGCGCCTCGATGATCTTCAGCGCGCTGGACTTGGGGGCGCCGGTGACCGAGCCGGGCGGGAACGTGGCCGCCAGCAGCTCGCTCCAGCCGGCCTCCGGGGCGAGATCGCCGCGCACGGTGGAGACGAGGTGGACCAGCCCCGGGTGCGGCTCGACCGCGCAGAGTGCGGGCACGCTCACGCTGCCGGTGACGCAGACGCGGCCGAGATCGTTGCGGACGAGGTCCACGATCATCACGTTCTCCGCGTGGTCCTTCTCGAGCAGGTCCTCGGCGGTCCGGCCGGTGCCCTTGATCGGTCCCGACTCGACGGTGCGGCCGGCGCGGCGCAGATACAGCTCGGGCGACGCGGTGGCGATCTCGACTCCGTGCGCCGGGAGACGGATCGTCCCCGCGTACGGGGCGGGGTTGCCGCGGGCCAGCAGCGCGGTGAGCTCGTCGACGTCGGCGCCGTCCGGGTCGGGCAGCGGCGCGGACAGCACCCGGCACAGGTTCGCCTGGTACACGTCGCCGGCCGCGATGTGCTCGCGGATGCACCGTACGCCGGCGGTGTAGGAGGCGCGGTCCAGCGACGAGGTCCAGTCCCCGGCGGCCGGGCCCCGCCACCGTCCGGGCACGGGCTCGGGCACCGGTTCCGTACGGACGTCGCCGAAGCGGGCGCAGGTCAGCCGCCCCTCGAAGTCCGCGGCGACGGCCCAGAACCCGGAGGAGTCCAGAGCAGAGGGGTCGCTGGTGACGTCCCGGAGGTCGGTGGCGACGAGGGGGCCGAAGCGGGCCAGAGGAGCGAGGGCGTGCACGTCTGTGAGTCTATGACCGGCGGGGATGGGGCGGGGAAGAGCGGCCGGTCGGCCGCCGCCGAGCCGCCGATGAGCTGCCGCGACGCGCACACACCTCAGCACGCTGCACAAACGCGTTTTTGTACTGGCCCAGGAATCCGCTAGAGTTCAACACGTCGCCGGGACGCGTAAGCGAAACGGAAACGACAGGCGGACGTGGCTCAGTTGGTAGAGCATCACCTTGCCAAGGTGAGGGTCGCGAGTTCGAATCTCGTCGTCCGCTCGAGAATGGGGGGTCTTCCCGACCCCCCGCACTCCGGGTGGAGTGGCCGAGAGGCGAGGCAACGGCCTGCAAAGCCGTCTACACGGGTTCAAATCCCGTCTCCACCTCCATGGACGATTAGCTCAGCGGGAGAGCGCTTCCCTGACACGGAAGAGGTCACTGGTTCAATCCCAGTATCGTCCACTGGTCCGCAAGGATCCCCGCGCGATTAGCTCAGCGGGAGAGCGCTTCCCTGACACGGAAGAGGTCACTGGTTCAATCCCAGTATCGCGCACGCAGCACCTCGCAGTACGCCGCAGCAGTGCGGTGACCTGCGCGATTAGCTCAGCGGGAGAGCGCTTCCCTGACACGGAAGAGGTCACTGGTTCAATCCCAGTATCGCGCACCCTCCAAAGCCCCGGCCGTCTCGACGGCCGGGGCTTCGTCGTGTGTTCCGTGCGTGGATCCCCGTCCGGCCGCCGGCCCGGACGCTCCGGGCGCGTCCGGGCCGGCGGTGAGAGCCGTGATCAGCCGTGCGGGGGGACCCGCATCACGGAGCCGTTCAGGACGAGAAGAGCATCCGGCCGAAGCTGCGCTGACGGTAGTGCCCACCGTGGTGCCCGCCGTGGTGCGGGGCTCCCCAGGCCGGCGCGGCCGGGGCGGGAGCGGCCGGGTACGCCTGCGGGGCCGGCGGCGGGGGCGGCGGCGGGGGCGGCGCCTGCTGCGCCCACTGGGACTCCAGCCGGGTCAGCGACTCCAGCTCGCCGTAGTCGAGGAATATCCCGCGGCAGCCGCTGCACTGCTCGATCTGGACCCCGTTGCGGTTGTACGTGTGCATCGCTGCATGGCACTTGGGACACTGCATCGTCTGCTCTGCCTCTCGCCGTTCGGTCGACGTCGCCGGATGCATGCCCGGCGACGAGGACTTCACCCTATGACGAGGGTTCGCACGCCAACTCGGGCGGGAGTGTGCCGATTCGGGCACAAGTGTCGATCACCGCGCTTTCCACGTCGTCCGGTTGCCGGCCTTCGGCGGCGGACTTCGCGAGGGCGAGCGCGGCGGTCTGGACGGTGAGCGCCCGGGCGGGCACGTCGAGTTGGGGCCAGGGGGCGTCGCAGTGGGACGGGACCGCGGGGCCGTGCGCGGCCGTGTAGGCGCCGAGGAAGCGCTGCCAGATCGGTGGGGGCAGCAGGCCGGCCGCGTACCAGGCCGCGGGGCGGGCCAGGTCCCAGGCGGGGTCGCCGAGGCCGAGGTCGTCGACGTCGATGAGCAGCCAGGGGCCGTCGGGGACGGGGTGGCGTACGAGCTGGCCGAGGTGCAGGTCGCCGTGGCAGAGGGTGTGGGGGCCACGGTTCGGCGCGCCGGGGAGCCCCTCGCCCCTGGCCCACGCGGGGAGGCGCTCCCAGGCGCGCCGGACCGCGGGCGCGGCGGGGTGGTCGCCCGCGGCGGCCTCCATGCGCGCCATGGCGGCCGCGGCCTTGGCGGGGCCGCGCATGGGTGGCAGCGGGCCGGGAAGGCCGGCGGTCTCGACGCGGTGCAGCCGGGCGAGGAGGACGCCCGCCTCCTCCCAGGGGGCCGCGTCGGGGTCGGCGGGGTCGACGGGGACGCCGTAGGGCCAGGCCGTGACGGGGCGGAGCTGCGGGAGTACGCCTGCCGGAGGCGGCAGCGGCGGCAGGAGGATGCCCGCCAGCGCCGGATGGGCGGCCAGGGCGAGACGGGCGCGGTGGGCGACCGGGTCGGTCTCGGGGGCGTGCGCCTTGGCGACAGCCTCGCCGTGCCGTACGACGGTGCCGTCGGGGCGGTCGGCGAGCGTCTCGCCGTCCATGGGGGCGCCTCCGGCGCCGCAGGCCGGGCAGGGGGCGCCAGGAGTGGCGAGGTGGGCGGCGTCGCGGGCGACGGTGGCCAGGACGCGGACGAGTGGGGCGGTCACGTCGTGGAGCGTAATCGCGCCGGGCCGCCGCAAGGGACGTGTCCCGCCCCCTGCCGGAACCGGGACTCCGCCTCCGCACCTCCGCGCCTCGAACGCCGGAGGGGCTCAATGTCGCCCGACATGCGCGATGGCCGGTCAGCTCCCCAGCTGACCGGCCAAACGCTGCCGTCCGCCGCACCCCCGTCCCCACGGGGTTGTTGGCCGGATGTCCCCGACCCGGACCGCTCTTCCGGGCCCGGGGCGCTCTTCAGCGCCCCAGCATCACGCCCACGGACGACGCCTGTGTGACCACCGCTTCCCAGCCGCCGAAGACGACCACCAGCAGTGCCGCGAGGGGAAGGACCATGGCCGTCGCCACCAGCGGGTGGCGCGTGCCGGAGGGGCGGACGCCGAGCCCGGCGTAGGCCTTGCGCGATGCCGTGTCCGCCATGGTCCCTCTCCTGTCGTGGTTGGCAGCGGCGGGTGTCTGACCTCGGGGGACGAGTGCTGCACCCGCCGCTTGACATCAACATTAGGGAAACGAAGGGGCCTGGACGTCATGCCCGCGTACCGATTGCCGGGCCTCCCGGAGGATGAGCCGCCCCCCGGTCATGTACTCCCCTGGGTGGAGACGCGGACCTGCGACTTGGGGACTTCCCGGAGGGGACGCTCCCCATCGGCGTCGTCGTCGCGCGGAACCGGCTGCTCCACCAACGCCAGCACGCGGTTGGCCATGAAACGCGCCGTGCGCACGACCGTGCCCGACCTGGTGACTTCGCTCACTTCCACCACCCCTCTGCGCACCGCCGTCTCCACCCGGCGGCCCGCCCGGCTTGCCACCACTTCGTACGTACGTGTCGTGTCTCCCGCGTCCACGACGATTTCCACCCGGTCGCCCTTCATTGATCCAATCCCCCTTCTGCGACTGACCGTTGAGATCGCGCACGGGTCCGGGGGGACGGATCCGGCCTCCCCTGACCACTCCTCAAGTTTCCCACCCGGCACTGACAATCGATCCGGGCGCGAGGGCGCGGCCTATGAGCACACCGGCGCGGCGGTACGTAAGCTGTGGCACGTCAAACGGACGACCGGGCAGCGGGGTGGGGCCTCCCACCGTAGGTAGGGGACGGACAATGGCGATGATGCGGCTCCGGCGCGAGGACCCGCGTGTCGTCGGCTCGTTCAGGCTTCACCGGCGGCTCGGCGCGGGCGGCATGGGTGTCGTCTATCTGGGGTCCGACCGCCGCGGCCAGCGGGTCGCGCTGAAGGTGATCCGGCCGGATCTCGCGGAGGACCAGGAGTTCCGGTCGCGGTTCGCCCGGGAGGTCTCGGCGGCGCGGCGCATCCGCGGCGGCTGCACGGCCCGGCTGGTGGCCGCGGACCTGGAGGCGGACCGCCCCTGGTTCGCCACGCAGTACGTCCCCGGCCCGTCCCTGCACGACAAGGTGGCCGAGGAGGGCCCGTTGCGGGCCGCCGACGTCGCCGCGGTCGGGGCGGCGCTCTCGGAGGGTCTCGTCGCGGTCCACGAGGCCGGCGTGGTCCACCGTGATCTGAAGCCGTCGAACATCCTGCTGTCGCCCAAGGGGCCCCGGATCATCGACTTCGGCATCGCCTGGGCCACCGGAGCGAGCACGCTCACGCACGTGGGCACGGCGGTGGGCTCCCCCGGCTTCCTGGCGCCCGAGCAGGTGCGCGGCGCCGTCGTCACGCCCGCCACGGACGTCTTCGCGCTGGGTGCGACGCTCGCGTACGCGGCGATGGGCGACTCGCCCTTCGGGCACGGCAGTTCCGAGGTGATGCTGTACCGCGTGGTGCACGAGGAGCCGCAGCTGCAGGGCGTGCCGGACGCGCTGGCCCCGCTGGTGGCCGCCTGCCTGGAGAAGGACCCCGAGGAACGGCCGAGCACCCTGCAGCTGTCCATGCGCCTCAAGGAGATCGCCGCCAGGGAGGCGCAGGGCCTGCACGACGTCCGGCCGCCCATGCAGCGGGAGCGGGTGGAGATCGACCGGCCGACCTCGCGCTACACCGAGCGCACGGAGCGGACCGAGCGCCTGGAACGGCGTACGGGCGGCTCGTCGGCGCAGCGGCCGCAGCCGCCGTCCCGCACGGGCGGCGGCTCCCGGCCGCCGCAGGCCCGCAACACCGGGCGCGGCACGGGCCGTACAAACGGCAGGACGAACGGCAGGACGAACGGCCGTCAGAACGGGACGCGGCCGGGGGTGCGTACGACGTCGGCCGGCCGGCGGCCCGCCAATCCGCGGCTGCTGCGGCAGCGGATCGTCGTCTTCTTCGTGGTGACGCTGATCGTGGCGCTGGGCATCGCTGCCGCGCAACAGCTGTAGGTCAGGCTCCGGGGCGCCCGGTCGCCACCGCGTAGAACGCGACCGCGGCCGCCGCGCCCACGTTGAGCGAGTCGACTCCATGCGCCATGGGGATGCGCACCCACTCGTCGGCGGCCCTCAGTGCCTTGGCCGACAGGCCCTCGCCCTCGGCGCCCAGCATCAGGGCGACCCGCTCCAGCCGGTGCGGGGCCGCCTCGTCGATGGAGGACGCCTTCTCGTCGGGGGTGAGGGCAAGCAGTTCGAACCCGGCCTCGCGGACCGCTTCGAGGCCCTTCGGCCAGCTGTCGAGGCGGGCGTAAGGGACCGAGAAGACAGCGCCCATGGACACCTTCACGGACCGCCGGTAGAGCGGGTCCGCGCAGTCCGGGGAGAGGAGCACGGCGTCCATGCCGAGGGCGGCGGCGCTGCGGAAGATGGCTCCGATGTTGGTGTGGTCGTTGACCGACTCCAAGACGGCCACCCTGCGGGCCTCGCCGAGCAGGTCCCCGGCCGTCGGCAGGGGCTTGCGCTGCATGGAGGCGAGCGCGCCGCGGTGCACGTGGTAGCCGGTGACCCGTTCGGCCAGGCCCGGGTCGATGGCGTACACGGGCGCGGGGACCTCGTCGATCACGTCGCGCATGACGTCGACCCACTTGGCGGACAACAGCATCGACCGCATCTCGTAACCGGCCTGCCGGGCTCTGCGGATCACTTTCTCGCCCTCGGCGATGAACAGCCCCTCGGCGGGCTCGCGCCTGCGCCGCAGTTCGACGTCGGTCAGGCCGGTGTAGTCGGCCAGGCGCGGGTCGTCGGGGTCGTCGACGGTGATGAGTTCAGCCACGGGGTGATACTGCCTTCTCGGTGGTGCCGTGCCAACGGCTCGCGCGGAGTTCTGTTACCGCGGGTTACTTGATCGGCGGGACGCCGACGCCGACGACATCGCCGATGACGATGACGGCCGGCGGCCGCACCTCGTTCGCCCGTACGGCCTCGGCGACCGTGGCGAGCGTCGCGTCGACGCGGCGCTGGGCGGCGGTCGTGCCCTCCTGCACCAGGGCGACCGGGGTCTCGGGCGCCTTGCCGTGGGCGACGAGCGCCTGGGCGATGGCGCCGATCTTGTCGACGCCCATGAGGATCACGAGGGTGCCGGTCAGCTTGGCCAGGGACTGCCAGTCGACGAGCGACCGCGGGTCGTCGGGCGCGACGTGCCCGCTGACGACGGTGAACTCGTGGGCGACCCCCCGGTGGGTGACCGGGATGCCCGCCGCCGACGGCACCGAGATCGAGCTCGAGATGCCGGGCACGACCGTGCAGGGGATGCCCGCCGCCGCGAGGGCCTGCGCCTCCTCCATGCCCCGGCCGAAGACGAACGGGTCGCCGCCCTTGAGCCGTACGACGGACTTGCCGGCCTTCGCGTGCTCGATGAGCGCGTTGTTGATGGCCTCCTGCGCCATGAAGCGGCCGTACGGGATCTTGGCCGCGTCGATCACCTCGACGTGCGGCGGGAGTTCGTCGAGCAGGTCGCGCGGTCCGAGGCGGTCGGCGATGACGACGTCGGCGTCGGCGAGCAGACGACGGCCGCGCACCGTGATCAGGTCCGGATCGCCGGGGCCGCCGCCGACGAGGGCGACGAACGGGGCGCGGGTGCGGCGGTGCGGTGCGGCGATGCTGCCGTCGCGCAGGCCCTCGACGATGGCGTCCCGCACGGCCGCCGAGCGGCGCGGGTCGCGGCCGGTGAGCACGGCGATCGTGACGCCCTCGCTGCGGCCGGTGGCCGGGGTCCATGCGGTGGCGGCCTCGGCGTCGTCGCTGCGGACGCACCAGGTCTTGGTGCGCTCGGCCTCGGCCGAGGCGCGGGCGTTGGCGTCGGGGTCGCTGGTGGCGACGAGGGCGTACCAGGCGTCGGCGATGTCGCCGTCCTCGTACCGCCGTCGCGTCCAGGTGATCTCGCCCGACTCGGCCATCGCCTCGACGGACGGGGTCGCGGAGGGTGAGACCAGCGTGACGTCGGCACCGGCCGCGACGAGGGCCGGGAGGCGGCGCTGGGCGACCTGGCCGCCGCCGATGACGACGACACGCCGCCCGGTCAGGCGCAGTCCGACGGGGTAGGCGGGGTGCTCGGCGGGCTCGGGCATGGCGGTGCGGCTCCTCGTGCGGGTGGTGCGTGTGCGGGGGCCGCTGCGGCGGTGAAGCGGCTGGTGGGGGCGCTGCTGGCACCAGGGTACGGTTCCGTGGCCCGGCGCCGTACCCGGCCCCGACCGCGCGCCGTGGCCCGGAAGCGTCCCTGTCGGTTCCGTGGCCGGGGGTGTGGCCGTTGCCGGCCGTGCACCCGGCCCGGGCGTCCCGCGGGACGCCCGGGCCGGTGTGCTACTTCTCCGTGACGCCGGCCGAGTCGAACGTGGCGACCTCGTGCATGGCGCGTGCCGCGCTCTGGACGACGGGAAGCGCCAGCAGCGCGCCCGTGCCCTCGCCGAGGCGGAGGTCGAGGTCGACCAGCGGGCGCAGGCCCAGCTTGTTGAGCGCGGCCACATGGCCCGGCTCGGCGCTGCGGTGTCCCGCGATGCACGCGGCCAGGGCCTCGGGGGCGATGGCCCGGGCGACCAGGGCCGCCGCGCCGGTGCTGACACCGTCGAGGACGACCGGCGTGCGCAGCGACGCACCGCCGAGGATGAGACCGACGAGTGCGCAGTGCTCCAGGCCGCCCACGGCCGACAGCACGCCGATGGGGTCGGCGGGGTCGGGCTGGTGGAGTTCGAGCGCGCGGCGCACGACGTCGACCTTGCGGGCGTGCATCTCGTCGTTGATGCCGGTGCCGCGGCCGGTGATCTCCGCCGGGTCGGCGTCCGTGTAGACGGCGATGAGGGCCGCGGACGTGGTCGTGTTGGCGATGCCCATCTCGCCGGTCAGCAGCGCCTTGTTGCCGGCGGCCACCAGGTCGCGGGCCGTCTCGATGCCGACCTCGATCGCGGCGACCACCTCGTCGCGGGTCAGCGCGGGGCCGGTGGTGAAGTCGGCCGTGCCGGGCCGGACCTTGCGCGGCAGCAGCCCCGGAGTGGCGGGCAGGTCGGAGGCCACGCCCACGTCGATCACGCAGACCTCGGCGCCGACCTGGGTCGCGAAGGCGTTGCAGACCGCTCCCCCGCCGAGGAAGTTGGCGACCATCTGGCCGGTGACCTCCTGCGGCCAGGCCGTGACGCCCTGGGCGTGCACGCCGTGGTCGCCCGCGAAGATGGCGACCGCCGCCGGCTCCGGGATCGGGGGCGGGCACATCCGGGACAGGCCGCTGAGCTGCGCGGAGATGATCTCCAGCATGCCGAGCGCGCCGGCCGGCTTGGTCATCCGCTTCTGGCGCTCCCACGCCTCGCCGAGCGCCTTGGCGTCCAGCGGGCGGATGTTGGTGACGGTCTCCTGGAGCAGGTCGTGCGGCTCCTCCCCGGGCAGCGCACGACGGCCGTACGTCTCCTCGTGGACGACCCACGACAGCGGGCGGCGCTTGGACCAGCCCGCCTGCATCAGCTCGGGCTCGTCGGGGAACTCGTCGACGTAGCCCACGCAGAGGTACGCGACGACTTCGAGGTGCTCGGGCAGGCCGAGCGTACGGACCATCTCGCGCTCGTCGAAGAAGGAGACCCAGCCGACGCCCAGTCCCTCGGCGCGCGCGGCGAGCCACAGGTTCTCGACGGCGAGGGCCGAGGAGTAGGGCGCCATCTGCGGCTGCGTGTGGCGGCCCAGGGTGTGGCGGCCGCCGCGGGTGGGATCGGCCGTGACCACGATGTTCACCGGGGTGTCGAGGATGGCCTCGATCTTCAGTTCCTTGAACTGCTTGGCCCGCCCCTTGGGCAGCGACTTGGCGTACGCCTCGCGCTGGCGCTGGGCCAGTTCGTGCATCGTGCGGCGCGTCTCGGCCGAGCGGATGACCACGAAGTCCCAGGGCTGGGAGTGGCCGACGCTCGGCGCGGTGTGCGCGGCTTCGAGGACGCGCAGGAGGACCTCGTGCGGGATGGGGTCGCTGCGGAAGCCGTTGCGGATGTCGCGCCGTTCGCGCATGACACGCAGGACGGCCTCGCGTTCGGCGTCGTCGTAGCCGGGCGCGGGGGCGGTCACGGCATCGGCCTCTGGGGCGGTCGCGGGCGTGGCGGGCTCGCCCTCTGCGGCGACGGGCTCGGGGGTGCCGGGCTCGGCGTCGGCCTCGGGGGCGTTCTCGGCGGTGTCGCCCCCGGGCTCCTCGGTCTCGGCGTTCTGCGGCGCGGAGGTGTCCTCGGGCGCGGGCGCCTGCTCGGTCGCCTGCTCCGGAGCCGCCTCCGCCGCGACCTCGGGGGCCGCTTCGGCCGAGGAGTCCGCCGGTTCGGGGGACGCTTCGGCCTCGTGTGCGCCGACGGACTCGGCCTGTGCTGCCGGTGCCTCGGCGGCGACCTGCTCGGTCTCCGCAGCAGCGGGCTCCGGAGCGGTCACGGGCTCGGCCTCAGCGGGCTCGTCGGCCTCGGACGGCTCGGGGTTCTCCGTGGCCTGCGCCACAGGCTCTTCCACGCCGGCCTCCGCCGCGGTCTCGGTGCTCTCGGCGGCCGCGGCCTCCGCGGTGGTCTCCGTCGCCTCCACGGCCTCCGCCACTGTCTCCACGGGCTCCACGGCCTCCGCCGCTGTCTCCGCGGGCCGCGGCGGCTCGGAGCCTCCGGCGCGCGGAGCGGGCACGGCGGCTTCCCGCGCGGTCGCGTTCACGCTCTCCTCGGCGTCTTCGACCGTCTCCGCACCGGCGTCGGCCTGCGCGGTCACCGGCTCGGCGGCCGCCTCGGGGACGACCGTTTCTGCGGATGCCGCCGGGGCGTGCTGCACCTGCTCGTGCGGCGGCTGCGGGTCCCAGGGCGCGCCGGGCTGCGGCGGGATGTCGGCGAACTGAGGGCCCGGAAGCCGGGCAGCGTGTTCCTCGCCCGGAACGTCGAGGTATTCCACGCCCGTCGCGGCGGCCTGCGCCGGAGCGGGCCGCACGACCATCGGGTGCGGCGGGGTCCCCGCGGGTCCCCGGTCGGCGAGCGAGCGCACCACGCCGCTGTTGGGCTCGGGCACCGGCGGCCCCATGTGGAGCGGGCGGCGCGCGGGCGGCGGCGTCGGCATGGCGGAGGTGGCGGCCGCGGGCATCCGTACGGCTCCCAGATCGACGGAGCCGGAGTCCCGGCCGCCGGCCTCGTGGGCGCCGGTCTCGTGCGGCGCCTGCTGCGCCGCGGCTGCGTACTCCGGCGCGGGCGCGGCGACGGCCTCCTGCGGAGCGGCGTGGGCGGCCTCCCCGGCCGGGGCCGGGGCGTCGACCATGACGGGGGTGTGCGCATCGGCGCCGGCCGGCGCGGCGTGGGCGCCGTGGGCCGCCTCGGGCACGTGGTCGCCCGGCGCCACGCCGGGCACGACGGACATGGTGCCCTGGACCTGCGCCAACGGCTCCTGCGACAGGCCCTCCTGGGACACCTGCTGCGACGGTGTGCCGGGCAGCGGAGCGCCCTCGGCCCCGAGCGCGTGGACGTCCTGTGCGGGGGCGTCCTGCGCGTGGACCGGCGCGGTCTGCTGGGGCTCCGCTTCCTGGAACGCGGGCTGCTCCTGCGGCAGCGGCGCCTGAGAGTCGTGCGGCTGCGCCCCCTGCGCGTACGCGGCGGCGTCGGCCACCGGCGCGGGGGTGACCTCGACGAACTCCGGAGCGGGCGCCGGCTCGGGCGCCGCTTCCTGCCCGACGGGCTGCGGGACCCCGGGCGCGGCCGGGTACGCGTGCGTGCCGTACCCCGCCGCCTGGTAGTCCATCTGGTACGCGCCGCTTCCGTGCTGCGGAACGGCGTCCTGACGGTCCATCGGCTGAACGGAGACGGGCGCCGCCGCGTACTGGTCGGCGGCGGGTGCTCCGTGCGCCTGTGGCGCCTGCGCCATCGGCACCTGCTGCGGGTCGCTCCAGGCTCCCTGGGCTCCCGGCATCAGCAGGAGGTCGTCCTCTTCGGAGGTGTGCTCGGAGGGTTCGAGGTAGGTGTACGCGCCGGGGGCGGGGACGCCCGGCTGCTCCACCATGCCTGCGTTCTCCGGCAGCCCCTCGCCCGGGATCTGGCCGGTGTCAGTCATGCGTTCCCCTCGCCCATCGGTTTGCTCCTTCGCCCATCGCCCGGGACGTCCGACCGGCACACCTGACGCCCGTGAACAACAACGAGCGTGTGCGCCGCGCGGCACGATCGACCCCGGACCCAAGCATTGTCGCCGTCGTTCGCCACCATGGCAGCAAGATCCGCCGCCGACCGCTGTGGGCTGCGCCACGTCGCGCGCCCCCCAGGTTCCGACGTACCACAAACGGGAGCCAAAGTGACTCACTTTTCCGGACATTGACGAACCAATCGGCGAACGCCCGGCTGCGGTACAACGATCGGCCAGCCTACCTCCCACCGTCCGCGGCAGGAGGCGTGGGCCGGGTTCGCCGAGAGCGGGCGGGTCTACGCGCGGGGCTCCGGGTGGCGGCCGCAGAGCAGGAAGACGACGGTGCGTTCGCGCTCCGTCCAGTCGGCGGTGTCCAGTTCGACGGCCTGGAGCAGCGCGCATTCGACGTCGTAGCCCCCGGCCGCCAGGGCCGCGCCGATCGCCTCCGCCTCGTCGCGGGTGGAGGCGTGGGTGACGATGCGCTGAGGTCTGCGGTCGGCGACCGCCGTGACGACGGGCACTCCCCCGCCCCCGATGCGTACGACGTCCGGTTCGGGCAGCCGCTCCAGTACGTGTGGGGCGCGGCCCTGGACGACCTGGAGCTGGACGCCCAGACGCCGTGCCTCGCTCTCGCTGCGGCGGCAGGCGTCCGGGTCCGCGTCGACCGCGATGACCGCGGCTCCGAAGCGGGCGGCCTCGGCCGCGAGCGCGCCGCCGCCGGAGCCGATGTCCCACACGAGGTCGCCGACGCGGGGGCCGAGGCGGGCCAGCTGGGCGGCGCGCAGTCCCGCGTACTCGCCCTCGCCGGCCTGCGGCGCCTGCGGGTCAGCGGGCGGCAGGGCCCAGCCGCGCAGCTCGGGCGGATAGCCCGGTTCGCGGCCGGCGATCCAGCCGGATCCGGTACCGGAGGCGGCGGTGAGGCGGCCTGCTCCGCCGATGACGATGACGACGTTGGGGTCGCGCCACACGAGGTCGGCGACCTTGTCGGAGGTGAGGACGGTGACCTGTTCGCGGGTGGTGCCCAGCTCCTCGCAGATGACGAAGGTGCGGTGCACTCCGTCGAGGAGGAGGGCGAGTTCGGCGGGGCCCGCGCCCGGGGAGGTGAGGACGGCGACCTTGGTGTGGGCCCGGCACACATTGACGGCACGGCGCAGGGTGCGGCGGTGGGCGACGACGATCCGGGCGTCGTCCCACGGCATGCCGGCCCGGGCGAAGGCGGTGGCCACGGACGAGACGGCGGGGACGACCTCGACCTCCAGGCCGTGCTCCGGCGCGCGCAGCGTGCGGACGACGCCGAAGAACCCGGGGTCGCCGTCGGCGAGCACGACCGCGCTGCCGCGGTGGCCCGCGATGCGCCGGGCGGCGAGGTCGACGCTGCCGAGGCGGATGCGTTCGGCGCGGGGCGGGACTTCGGGCAGGGCCAGGTGGTGGGCGGCGCCGGCGACCAGGGTAGCGGCCGACAGCGCGGACCTGGCCGCCTGGGTGAGCGGTGAACCGTCCCAGCCGATCACCGTGACCCGGTCGGCCATCTCGTCAGTCTCCTGGAGTTGTTGCAGGTCGAGGGTGCTTCCGCGGATGTGCGACGCCTCGTGGGGTCGCCTCGTGAGCGTACCCGGAGCGGTTCGGGGGCGGTGAGGGTGTGCCTCCGTGCCCGGGAGGCGGGGGCCGGCGGCTTCAGTTCCAGTCGGTGTAGGAGGCGTAGCCGGCCTCGGCCAGGCGGTCGGCCTCCAGGTCCTCGGGGAGCAGGCTCCACACGATCAGGTCGGTGCGGACGTCGGTCCAGGCGCCGTCCTCCGTCTGGGCGCGCACTATCCAGGCGTTGCGCAGGACGCCCTCGCTGATGCAGCCGATCTTCTGGGCGACCTGCTGGGAGGCGGTGTTGTCGGCGGCCGTACGCAGCTCCATGCGCTCGAACCGCTGGTTGCGGAAGAGCCACTGGGCGACGGCGAGGACGGATTCGGTGGCGTAGCCCTCGCCGCGCGCCCAGGGCGCGGTGACGTAGGCGACCTCGGTGGCGAGCGTGCGCCAGTCGGTGTTCCGCAGGTGGACGGTGCCGACGAGCCGCTGGGTGAGGAACTCGGTGACGGCGAGGACGATGCCCCGGCCCGTGGTCCGTTCAGCAGGAGCGATCCTGCGCACCCAGTCCTCGGCGTCCTGCGCCGTGTAGGGGTGAGGCACCGACGTCCAGGCCGTGGTCAGCTCGTCGTTCATCATCTCGGTGAAAGCCGGGATGTCGGCGTCCTCGAAGGGGCGCAGCACCAACCGCTCCGTGCTGATGGACACGTCCGGGAAGGTGTGAGTCATGCACTGCTCCATGCCGGGACCGTCGAAAGGGTCGTTGCCGTGTGGGCGTAGCCGTAAAGGCACAGCATGCAACATCGGCTGCCGGCTGTGCATGGCCGGGTGCAGGTACGACGCGGCCCCGCGCACCTTGGTAGGCGCCCGGGGCCGGCGTCAAGTGACGTGGCGCCGTCCTACTTGGCCGCGCCGGGGGCGGCGACGACGGAACCCTGGTACGTGTCCTCGATGAACTTCTTCACCTCGGGCGAGTTCAGGAGCTTCGCGAGCTTCTGCACGCGCGGATCGTCCTCGTTGCCGTCCTTGACGGCGAGGAAGTTGGCGTACGGGTTGCCCTCGGCCTTCTCCAGCACCAGGGAGTCCGAGGCGGGCTCGAGGTCGGCCTCGATGGCGTAGTTGCCGTTGATGACGGCGGCGTCGACGTCGTTCAGGGCGCGGGGCAGCGTGGCGGCCTCCAGCTCCTTGAACTTCAGACCCTTGGCGTCCTGGACGTCGGAGAGCTTGGCGTCGTTTCCGGCGCCCGCCTTGAGGGTGATCAGACCGTTGTCGGCGAGCAGCTTGAGCGCGCGGCCCTCGTTGGTGGTGTCGTTGGGGACGGCGACGGTCTGGCCGGCCTTGATGTCCTTGATGTCCTTGGCCTTCTTGGAGTAGAGGCCGAGGGGCTCGAGGTGGACGTTGACGACGGGGACGATGGTCGTCTTGTTCTTCTTGTTGAAGTCGTCCAGGTACGGCTTGTGCTGGAAGTAGTTGGCGTCGACCTGGCCCTGCTGGGTGGCGGTGTTCGGCAGGACGTAGTCCGTGAACTCCTTGACCTCCAGCTTGAGGCCCTCCTTGGCCGCGAGCTTGTCCTTGACGAAGGTCAGGATGTCGGCGTGCGGCGTCGGGGACGCGGCGACGACGAGCGCCTTGGACGCGTCGGCCTTGGCACCGGAGTCGGTCTGGGCGCCCGGGTCGGAGGCCGTGCCGCAGGCGGTGAGGCCGAGGGTGAGGGCGGCGGTGGCGGCGGCAGCAGCGGTGAGCTTGATGTTCTTACGCACGAAAAGTGCCTCTTTCTGATGGGTGGAACAACGCCCGGACAAGGAGTGCGGGCTGTTTGGGTGGACGTCCGCGGGTCAGCCCGCGGCGTGTCCGCGGCGGGCCAGCAGCCGCACGACTCCGTCGCCGACGAGCTGCACGACGGTCACGAGCGCGATCAGGATCACGACGGTGACGAGCATGAACTGCGTCTCGAAGCGCTGGAAGCCGTAGGTGACGGCCTTGGAGCCGAGACCTTCGCCGCCGACCGCTCCGGCCATCGCCGAGTAGCCGACGAGGACGATCACGGTAGTGGTGACGGCCGCGACCAGCGAGGGCAGCGCCTGCGGGAGCAGCACCTTGCGGACGATGGTGGGGATCGAGCCGCCCATGGACTGGACGGCCTCGACGAGCCCGTGGTCGACCTCGCGGATCGCCGTCTCGACGAGCCGGGCGAAGAAGGGGATGGCTCCGACGGCGAGCGGCACGATCATCGCGGTGGGGCCGATGAAGGTGCCGACGACCAGGGTGGTGAAGGGGATCAGCGCGATCAGCAGGATGATGAACGGCAGCGAGCGGCCGACATTCACGATCACGCCGACGACCTTGTTCACCGGGGTGTTCTGCAGCAGTCCGCCCTTGTCGGTGAGGACGAGCAGCACGCCGAGCGGGAGTCCGCCGGCGACGGTGACGAGGGTGGACCACAGCACCATGTAGAGCGTGTCGAGCGTGCCCTGGGTGAGCAGGGGCTGCATCTCGGACCAGGTCACTTCGCGACCTCCTCGACGAGTGCGGTGGCCTGGGCCGGGATGGCGGCGGCGGTGTCCGCGTCGACGACGTCGACCTGGAGGCCCTGTTCGCGCAGGAAGCCGACGGGGACGACGTTCTCCTCGTAGCGGCCGGGGAGTTCGATGCGCATCCGGCCGATCTGCTTGCCGCCGACGGTGTCCATGGCGGCGCCGAGGATCGAGATGTCGACGTTGTACGTGCGCGAGAGCTGGGAGATCACCGGCTGGGTGGCGGTCTCACCGTGGAAGGTGACGTCGACGACGGTGCGGTCGGGGCCGGAGGCGTCGCCGCTCACCGGGAACAGTTCCTGGGCGAGCTCGGAGCCGGGGGTCGCGAGCAGTTCGCTCACCGTGCCGGATTCGATGATCTTCCCCTTCTTCATCAGGGCGGCGGAGTCGCAGATGGTCTTGACGACGTCCATCTCGTGCGTGATGAGCAGCACCGTCAGTCCGAGTTGCTGGTTGAGGTCGCGCAGCAGCTGGAGGATCGACCGGGTCGTCTCGGGGTCGAGGGCGCTGGTCGCCTCGTCGGACAGCAGCACCTTGGGGTCTCCGGCGAGGGCGCGGGCGATGCCGACGCGCTGCTTCTGTCCGCCCGAGAGCTGGCCGGGGTACGCCTTGGCCTTGTCGGCGAGGCCGACGAGGTCGAGGAGTTCGAGCGCCTTGCGGGAACGCTCGGCGCCGGACACGCCGAGGATCTCCAGGGGCAGTTCGACGTTGTCCTTGACGGTGCGCGAGGACAGCAGGTTGAAGTGCTGGAAGACCATGCCGATACGGCTGCGGGCCTCGCGCAGTTCCTTCGACGCGCGCCGGCCCCGGCCGGCGAGCGCGGTGAGGTCCTGGCCGTCGACGGTCACCGTGCCGGAGGTGGGGCGTTCGAGGAGGTTGACACAGCGGATGAGCGAGGACTTCCCGGCGCCGCTGCGGCCGATGACGCCGAAGACCTCGCCCTCGCGGACATGCAGGTCGACGCCGTCCAGAGCGGTGACTTCGCGGCCTCGCGATGAGTAGACCTTGGTCAGGCCCTTGGTGGTGATCACAGGGGTTTCCGTCACTGTCGAGTGCGCGGCGCGGTGTCCGCCGGGCACGGGGCATTCGGTTCAGACAGCTCTTCGCGCCGCGGCCTCCTCGGCTGGTGGCCGGGGGCGAGGCGTGCGCGGGCCAGCTCGGTCCGGGGCGTTCTCCGTGGCTGCGGAGACGATCGGACGCGGCGGCTGTCGGTCTCGCTTCGGGGCGCGAGGCGGTCAGGGACCCTCAGAAGGCGCACATTCGACACATACAACGAGCACCGGGCGTCGTGATCGCCTCGGTCGCAAGGGTGCGGCTGCTCGTCGTGGTCATGGCTGCAAGTAAAGCAGACACGCACGCGAGGAAACCGGCCGCGTCCGCTATGCGGACACCGTCGGCACGCTATGTGGACGCTTACGCTCCGGTCCGGATCGTCACGCCGGCCGCCGTCACCTGCACGGACACTGCCGACAGATCGGTCACGATCACGTCGGCAACCAGCTCGTCTGCGCGATGCGTTGTGGTCAAGGCCACGGTGCGCATGCCGGCGGCACGCCCCGAGGCGAGCCCGGCCGGGGCGTCCTCGAAGACGACACAGCGCGCCGGGTTCGCGCCGAGGCGCCGGGCCGCGAGCAGATACGGCTCCGGGTCGGGCTTGCCGCGGGTGATGTCGTCGGCGGCGACGGTCGTCTTGGGCGTGATGCCCACCTCGTCGAGCCGCGCCTCGGCGAGCCGACGGGTGGCCGAGGTGACGACGGCCCACCGCTCGGGCGGCAGCTGCGCGAGGAGCGCGAGCGTGCCGGGCAGGGCGACCACCGACCCGGCGACGTCCTCGACCTCCAGGGTCTCGATACGGGCGACCGCCTCCGGCACCGCATCGGCGGGCAGCAGGTCGGCGGCTATCTCGGCGGCGGGGCGGCCGTGCAGCTCGACGCGGGCGAAGTCCTCCGCCGTGATTCCGTACTCGTGCGCCCACTTGGTCCAGCAGCGGTCGACCGACTCCAGGGAGGAGACGAGGGTTCCGTCGTTGTCGAACAGCAGGGCTTCGGCGTGGATCTCCATGGCCACGACCCTAGGGCGCGGTCGCCGGCCCCTCGGGCCGGGGTCGCGCGCAGCGCGACCCTCGCGCCGTAATACGCTCGAGCCCATGCTCGACGCCCTGACGATCGCGGTCGCCGTGACCGCGCTCGCCCTCGCCTCGTGGTGCGGCTTCGCCGCGTACCGCGATCAGCCGACCAAGGACTGGCACTTCATCGGCACGGCCGTGGTGTCCGCCCTGGCGCTCGCCCAGCTGGTCGTCGGAATCGTGCAGCTGGCGCGGGGCGAGAAGGCCGACGAGGGCACGGCCATTTTCCTGGCGTACCTCATCGGATCCGCCCTCGCCGTGCCCGCCGCCGGGTTCCTGTCCTTGGCGGAGCGCACCCGCTGGGGTTCGGCGACCGTGGCGGCCGGCGCCGTCGTGCTCGCCGTCCTGGAAGTACGGCTCCACGACATCTGGGGAGGCTGACGATGGCCGGGCCCACGACGGAGACCGAGCGGACCAGGCTGGTGCGGGGTCCGGGGCTGCTGCTGGTGTGGCTGTACGGCGTGATGTCCGTCGGCGCCGTGTCGCGCTCCGTCTACCAGATCCTGACCGACTTCGGCAGCGCGCCGCTGGCGCATGTGCTCTCGGCCGTCGCCGCCGCGGTGTACGCGTTCATCACGTACACCCTGGTGCGCGGCGGGGAGACGGCCCGCAGGGCGGCGCTGGTGTGCTGCGCCGCCGAGCTCGCCGGCGTACTGATCGTGGGGACCTGGACGCTGGCGGAGCCGTCCGCGTTCCCCGACTCGACGGTGTGGTCCGGGTACGGGATGGGCTACCTCTTCATCCCGGTGCTGCTGCCGGTGACGGGAATGCTCTGGCTGCGCCGTGCGCGCAGCCGGAGCGCGGCCGCCTAGGCGCTCGCGGCGAAGGCGCCGGGCGTCTGCTCCTTCTCCAGCGTGACCAGCGTCAGGCGCGGGCCGACCTCCTCGATGGAGACCGGTAGGTATCCGCGGCTGCGGTAGAGGCGCAGGTTGCTCTCGCTGCGGTGGCCGGTGAAGAGCTGGAACCGCTTGGTGTCCGGGTCTCCGGCGAAACGGGCCTCGATCGCGTCGAGCAGCCGGCCGCCGAGTCCGTGGCGCTGCATCCGCGGGTGCACGATGAGCTTCGCGATCCTGGCCGTGCCGCTCTCGTCGACGCGGCCGCGCACGGAGGCGACCACCTCGTCGCCGAGCCTGGCCACCAGCGCGTGCCCCTGGGAGATCTCCTCCCGCAGGTCGGCGAGGGTCTGGGTCAGGGGCTCGATGCCGTAGTCGCCGTAGAGCTCGGCCTCGGTCTGGTAGCACAGGTACTGGAGTTTGAGGATGTGCTCCGCATCGTGCTCACCCGCCGCTGAGATGGTCACGCTCATGCCCATGTGCGCATGCCTCCCGCTCACCTGTCCGCCGGTTGTCTACCGCTCCTTTCCCCGATGTTCAGGAGCCGCAACCTCTGCCGCGAGCATTCTGCGCAGACATCCCAGGCAGCGGGAACGCATCGGCCCCAGACTCCCCTGTGACATTCCCAACGTCCCTGCGATTTCCCGGTAGGTGGGGTCCTTCGGGGACAACATCGCAGTCAGCAGCCGGGGGCAGTTCCCCGGGGTGCGGGCGACGGCGGCGCGCAGCGCGCGCCGGCGCTCCGACCGCAGGGCGGCGGGCTCGGGGCCACCGGACGGGTCGGCGGCGGGGCCGTCGGCGGGTTCGTGACGGTACGGCAGTTCCCGGGCGGCCGTACGGCGGGCGCGGCGGGCCTCGGCGCGGACCGCCGCCTTGACCCAGCGGGCGGCGTCCGGCGGCGGGCCGTCGTCGTCGAGCCGCTCCAGCAGCCGTACCCACACGGCCTGTTCGAGGTCACCTGCCTCCAGGGCGGTGCCGGGCGCCTCCGCGGTGGCCTCGGCGCTGACGAGCGGGCCGAGGACGCTGACGACATGGGCGGGGGTTTCGTCGAGAACGGTCATGCCCGGCCTGACGTCCGCCCGCGGGCCCGCGGTTTCGGAGAGCCGGCGCCATCACCCGTACGGGGCCGTCGCCTGTGGCCGAAGCCGCCGGGGACCGGCGATCGGCCGTCAACCGGGCTCCGGTCGCCTGAGGCCGACGGGAAGGACCCGGCAGCCCGTGAAGGGCGGCCGGGTCCGCGGGGTCCGGGTGTGGCGTGACCGGGCCCCGCCGGCGTGAAGGGCCGGAGGCGCGTCAGGCGGTGAAGTCCGCCACCGCGAGCAGGCCCGTGTCCGGGTTGTCGGTGAAGATGCCGTCGATCCCGGTAGCCAGATACGCCTTGTACGCGCCGAAGACGTCCCCGTAGGCATTGGGGTCGGTGCCGCGGCGGAAGTCGGCGGGCAGGAAGCTGTTCTCGTTGCGCAACGTGTACGGGTGCACCACCAGGCCCTCGGCGTGCGCGTCGCGCACCAGCGTCGTGGCCTTGGTCAGGCGGCCGTTCGCGTCCTTGGGGATGACGAGGTCGAGCAACGGGCCGATGCCCTGGGCGAATCCGGCGATCCAGGCGAGCCCCTCCGGCGTGACCAGGTCGGCGACGGTGCGCGGGTCGCCCGACTCCTGGAAGTCCCACGGGCGGTCGTCGGGGGTCCACAGCAGGACGACGCGCGGCGTGCCCACGAGCCGCGCCATGCGCTCCATGCTGGTGGGCTCGAAGGACTGCAGGAACGTCGGCGAGTCCGCGCGGTGGCGTCCGTAGCGCCGCAGCAGCTTGGCCAGGCGCTCCTCGAGACCGAGCCCGATGCCCCGGAAGTAGGTGGGGTGCTTGGTCTCGACGTGCAGCCACACCGGGCGGCCGCGGCGGCGCCCCTCGTCCTCGGCCCAGCGCAGCACCTCCTCGAAGGTGGGCACGGTCCAGCGGCCGTCGTAGAGCGTGTTCTCCTGACGGGTGCCCGGTATGCGCTCCTTGGCGCGGAGCGTCTTCAGCTCGGCGAGCGTGAAGTCCTCGGTGAACCAGCCGGTGATGCTGACGCCGTCGACGGACTTGGTGGTCCTGCGCGAGGCGAACTCGGGGTGCTGGGCGACGTCCGTGGTGCCGGTGATGTCGTTCTCGTGACGGCAAACGAGATGACCGTCCTTGGTGGGCACCAGGTCCTGCTCGATGACGTGCGCGCCCATGTCGAGGGCGAACCGGTACGCCCCGAGGGTGTGCTCGGGCCGGTAGCCGCTGGCCCCGCGGTGCGCGATCACGGCGGGCACGGGCAGTCCCTTGTACGACGGGCCGCCGCCGGGGCGCTCACCGGCCTGTGCCGCGCCCGCACCTGCGCCGGCGCCGAGAGCGGCCGTACTCAGAACGGCGGCTCCCAGAATGGTTCGGCGTGCCGGACTGCTGCTCGCACCCTGTGTCATGAAACGTTCCTCCATGTGATGTCCCGCACCTGTCGAGCGTCGCCCGATCGTAGGCAGCCGCCCCTTACCCGCGGCAGACCCTGGGCGAACACCGCAAAAACGCGCGTCAACAGTGCGTATCTCCTTCGTGAACCCGATGTGCGAGCGGCGCGACCCCCGAGTATCGTCCTCACCTGCACAGACTCACGCACCGCATGCAGCGACTGCGCCGGCCATCACCGTCCCGTCCCATGACACCGGAGGACCCGTTGTCCCGCTTGACGCTCATCAAGGCAGTGCTTGGGCCGTTCCTGCGCCTGATGTTCCGCCCCCGCGTGGAAGGCGCCGAGAACATTCCGGGGACGGGGCCGGTGATCCTCGCCGGGAACCACCTCACCTTCATCGACTCGATGGTGCTCCCCCTGGTGACCGACCGTCCGGTGTTCTTCATCGGCAAGGACGAGTACGTCACGGGCAAGGGCCTCAAGGGCCGCGCGATGGCGTGGTTCTTCACCGGCGTCGGCATGATCCCGGTCGACCGCGACGGCGCCAACGGTGGTGTCGCCGCGCTGATGACGGGCCGCCGGGTGCTGGAGGAGGGCAAGGTCTTCGGCATCTACCCCGAGGGCACCCGCTCCCCCGACGGCCGTCTGTACCGGGGCCGTACGGGCATCGCGCGCCTGACGCTGATGACGGGCGCGCCGGTGGTCCCCTTCGCCATGATCGGCACGGACAAGCTCCAGCCGGGCGGCGCGGGCCTGCCGCGCCCGGGCCGGGTGACGGTCCGCTTCGGCGAGCCGATGGAGTTCTCGCGCTACGAGGGGATGGACCGCGACCGCTATGTGCTGCGGGCGGTCACGGACTCGGTGATGGCGGAGGTCATGCGGCTGTCGGGCCAGGAGTACGTGGACATGTACGCCACGAAGGCGAAGGCGGCGTAAGCCTGCGGGGGGCGGGCCTGGCGCCTGCGGCGGGCTTGTTCCCCACCCCGCCCCTTCCCGAACCGGGGCAAGCCCCGGACCCTGTACCGCCCTTCGCGCGGTGTCCTCAAACGCCCCCTACGGCCTGGCGGCCGTGGGTGGTGCCCCCATCCCGAACCGGGGGCTCCACGCCCTGCGGCGTGGGGGGACCCCCAGCGCTTCAATCGCCGGCGGGGCTGGATTCCGCTGCGTGAAAACAGCCCGCCCGGCGGCCCCGGTGCGTCAGTGCTCCACCCCGTCCTCCAGCTTCTGCCCCCGCAGCAGGAACCACGCCGCGGCCGACGTCGCCAGAAGGACCGCCGCGCCCGCGCCCGCCGCCGCCCGCAGACCGTCGACGAAGGCCTCCTGCGCCGCAGCCAGCAGCGCCGCCGCCTCTCCGTGGGGCAGGCGGGCGGCCGCCTCCACCGCGCCGCCCAGGGACTCGTGCGCCGCCGACGCGGTGACCGCCGGCACTCCGGCCGGGGTGACGAAGCCGCTGTAGACGCCGGTCAGGACGGAGCCGAGCAGCGCGATGCCGAGCGCGGCGCCGAGTTCGTAGGCGGTCTCGGACACCGCGGACGCCGCGCCCGCCTGCTCCTTGGGGACGCTGGAGAGGATCACGTCGGCCGTGACGGTGAACGAGAAGCCCGCGCCCGCGCCGACGACCAGCAGTGCCGCGCCCAGCAGCGGATAGCCGGTGGACTGGCCGAGGAACGTCAGCGCGGCCAGCGCCAGGCCGACGGCGGCGAGACCGCCCGCGACCACCGCCCGTACCGAGAAGCGCCGGGCCACGGTGCCGGCGACGAGTCCGGTGGCCACCGCGCCGATCGCGGCGGGCAGCTCCGCGAGTCCGGCCTCGAACGGCTGCCTGCCCTGGACCAGTTGCAGGAACTGGGACAGGAAGAACACCAGGCCGGACAGGCCCAGAATGGTCAGCAGGTCGGCGAGGACCGCACCGGAGAAGCCCCGGTTCCGGAACAGCCGCATGTCGAGCAGCGGTGCGGGCAGCGTCAGCTGCCGGCGTACGAAGCCGTACAGCGCGGAGACGCCGATCACCGCCGCGGCACCCGCGACCGGACCGGGCCCGTGGCTCGCCGCCTCCTTGATCGCGTACACGACGCCGACCATGCCGACGAGCGACAGGGCGACACTGGCCAGGTCCCACGGACCGGCCACCGCGTTCCTGGACTCGGGCAGCAGCTTGACGCCGACGAGGACCAGGACGGCCATCACGGGCAGGTTGATCAGGAAGACGGAGCCCCACCAGAAGTGCTCCAGCAGGAGGCCGCCGACCACGGGTCCGACGGCGGCGCCGGCCGAGGCCATGGCGCCCCAGATGCCGATGGCGAGGCTGCGCTCCTTCGGGTCGTGGAAGATGTTGCGGATCAGGGCCAGCGTGGACGGCATCAGCGTGGCTCCCGCGACACCGAGCAGCGCCCGGGCGGCGATCATCATCTCGGGGCTGGTGGCGTACGCGTTGAGCACGGACACGGCGCCGAACGCGACCGCGCCGCCGAGCAGGAGCCTCTTGCGCCCGATGCGGTCGCCGAGGCTGCCCATCGAGACGAGGAGTCCGGCGATGACGAAGGAGTAGACGTCGCCGATCCACAGGAGCTGGTTGCCGGTCGGTTCGAGGTCCTCGCTCAGGAACGGGGTCGCGAGGCCGAGGACGGTCGCGTCGACCGCCACCAGCAGGACGGCCAGCACGAGGACGGAGAGCGCCAGCCACCGCCCGGGGCGGTACACGGTCTCGTCCGCCCTGGTCGTGGGCCGGAAGGTGCTGCTCATGTCTTCACACTCCGTCGAGCTCCGCCGAGCAACAGCTCGGCGGTCGTGTACTGGAAGTCCTTCTTGGCGACGCGGCCGTCCATGACGGCCCACGCGCAGGCGCCGATCAGCGCGTACAGCGCCTCGGTCAGCCATGCGGGCGGGAGATCGATGCGGAACTCGCCCCGCTCCTGGCCGCGCCGGAAGTGCGCCGCGACCCGGGCGTCGAGCCGCGACCAGCCCTCATTGACCTGGTCCCCCTCGAACAGCTGGCTCTCGCTGTAGAGGAAGGCCAGCAGGTCGGCGGCGGGCTCCATCTCGGCGATCAGCCGCCGCAGGCCGTCGCTCGCGTCGCCCTCGTCGAGCCGCGCCCGGTCGAGCGCGGCCTCGAACTCCTGGATGCCGAACGCCTCGAGCGCGCGGACGAGTGCGTCGCGGCCGGCGAAGTGGCGGTGCAGCGTGGCACGGCCGATGCCGGCGGCCCGGGCGACCTCGTCCATGGTGGCGGTCGATTTCCGGGACAGCAGGGCGGCGGCGGTACGGAGTACCTGTTCACGATCCATGGCCATGAGACAAGCATAGGCCATATGAGACATTGATGTCTCATTCAATGCACGGGCGTCCCATCGGGCCGTAGGTCCGGGGCGCCTCCGTCAGACCGTGGTGTCCGGCTCCTTCCGTGTTCGGTCCCGGACGCGGAGCCGGTGGACGCGGCGTGGGTCGAGCGGGTGCTGTGCGACCACGGAGCGGTGCCATCACGCTGTCCGGCACGGACCTCGCCCGGATGCGGGACGCCGCTCTGCTGTTGCGGGAGGTTCGCGGCCGAGGACCTCGACGCCGCGGTCACCGGGCCGAACCGGCTGCCTACGCTCAACGCCGGTACACTGCGCCTGACTTCGCATGGCGGCACCCGGAGGTCCCCCACCTGGACCGCGACGACGCCCCGTGGGTGAGTGGTTCCTCGCGTCGTCGTGTCTGGCGCCGACCGTCCTGATCTGGGCCCCGGCGGTCACCCTCCGCACCGGCCGGAACGTCCTCACCGTCGTCGGCAGCGGCCACGCCCATCGCTCCTGCTCACGCCGCTGCGCCACCCGCGACCGCGTGGCCGCCCACCGGCGCGCCCGCGCCCGACCGCCCCGCTGACTTTCCCAAGGAGACGGCTGCCCGTGAAACCCCTGCTGCTGATCGACGTCGACGGCCCGCTCAATCCGTACGCGGCCCAACCCGAGCGCAGACCGGAGGGATACGGCACGCACCGGATGCGCCCGACCGGCTGGACGGACGGCAAACCGCTGCGGGTGTGGCTCAACCCCGGTCACGGCACCGAGCTGCTCGCCCTCGCGCAGTGGTACGACCTGGTGTGGGCGACGACCTGGAAGGGCGAGGCGAACGACTGGATCGGGCCCCGGCTCGGGCTGCCGGAGCTGCCGTTCGTCGACTGGCCCCAGATGCACGGAAGGGCACCGCGCGGCACCTTCTGGAAGACGCAGTACATCCTCGAGTACGCGGCGGGACGGCCCTTCGCCTGGGTCGACGACGACATCACGCCGTACGACCACGAGTACGTGGAGCAACAGCACGTCGCCGCCGCCCTGTTGCTGCGCGTCGACGAGCGGATCGGTCTGACCCGGCCGGACTTCGACGCGCTCGCGGACTGGGCGGCGGCGCTGTAGTGCTGCGGGCCGTCAGCGCTTGGCCCCGGCGGAGGCCCAGGCGTGCTGTATCACCAGATCGGCCTTGACCTCGTTGAGCTGGACGGCGACCGCCGAGGGAGCCGTGCCGCCGCGGCCGCTGCGGGAGGCCAGTGCGCCGGGCACGTTCAGGACGGTGCGGACCTCGGGCGTGAGGTGCGGCGAGATCTTCGCGAACTGCTGGTCCGTCAGCTGGTCGAGCTCGATGCCCTGCTGCTCGCACTCCTTGACGCACTCACCGGCGACCTCGTGTGCGACCCGGAACGGCACGCCCTGCTTGACCAGCCATTCGGCGATGTCGGTGGCGAGCGAGAAGCCGGCGGGGGCGAGTTCCTCCATGCGCTCCCGGTTGACGGTGAGCGTCGCCATCATCCCCGTGAACGCCGGCAACAGGACCTCGAGCTGGTCGCAGGAGTCGAAGACCGGCTCCTTGTCCTCCTGGAGGTCCCGGTTGTAGGCGAGCGGCAGTGCCTTGAGCGTGGCGAGCAGGCCGGTGAGGTTGCCGATGAGGCGCCCGGACTTGCCGCGGGCGAGCTCCGCGATGTCGGGGTTCTTCTTCTGCGGCATGATCGACGACCCGGTCGAGAAGGCGTCGTGCAGGGTCACGAAGGAGAACTCCTTCGTGTTCCAGATGATGACCTCCTCGGCGATCCGGGAGAGGTTCACACCGATCATCGCGGTGATGAAGGCGAACTCGGCGACGAAGTCGCGCGAGGCCGTTCCGTCGATCGAGTTGCCCGCCGAGCCGCGCTCGAAGCCCAGGTCCTTGGCCACCGACTCCGGGTCGAGCCCGAGGGACGAGCCGGCCAGCGCGCCGGAGCCGTACGGGGAGACGGCGGTACGGGTGTCCCACTGGCGCAGCCGCTCCGCGTCGCGGGACAGGGACTGCACGTGCGCGAGGACGTGGTGCGCGAACAGAACGGGCTGGGCGTGCTGGAGGTGCGTACGGCCCGGCATGGCGACGTCCGGGTGCGCCTCGGCGAGTCCGACGAGGGCGTCCTGGAGGTCGGCGATGAGCCCGCCGATGATCCGGGCGTGATCCCGCAGGTACATCCGGAAGAGCGTGGCGACCTGGTCGTTCCGGGAGCGGCCGGCGCGGAGCTTGCCGCCGAGGTCCGGGCCGAGCCGCTCGAGGAGGCCCCGCTCGAGGGCGGTGTGCACGTCCTCGTCGGCGATGGTGCCGGTGAACTCCCCGGAGGCGACGTCCGCCTCCAGCCGGTCCAGGCCGGCCAGCATGCGCGTGAGCTCGTCCTCATTGAGCAGGCCCGCCTTGTACAGCACGCGCGCGTGGGCACGGGACCCGGCGATGTCGTACGGCGCCAGACGCCAGTCGAAGTGGACCGACGCCGACAGCTTCGCCAGCGCCTCGGCGGGGCCGTCGGCGAAGCGGCCGCCCCAGAGCCGGACGTCACCGTTGTTGCTGCTCACAGCTGTTGCTCCTTGGGAGGGTTGTGATGTGCGGCCTCCCCCGAAGGTCGCCCGGGGGGACACACCCCGGCCTTGCCGGACTGTCCGGGGAGGCGGTCTGTACAACGCGTGCGGGTTACGCGAGGTCCCGTCACGACGCGGGCGGGTTACGCGAGGACCGTGGGCTACGCCCGCAGATCACGCCGCGCCGCGATCTTCTGCGACAGGCCGAAGATCTCGATGAAGCCCTGCGCCTTGGACTGGTCGAAGGTGTCGCCCGAGTCGTAGGTGGCGAGGTTGAAGTCGTACAGCGACTCGTCGGACTTCCGGCCGGTGACGACGGCCCGGCCGCCGTGCAGCGTCATCCGGATGTCGCCGCTGACGTGCCGGTTGGCCTCGTCGATGAAGCCGTCCAGGGCCCGCTTGAGCGGCGAGAACCACAGGCCGTCGTAGACCAGCTCGCCCCAGCGCTGCTCGACCTGCCGCTTGTACCGGGCGAGCTCGCGCTCGACGGTCACGTTCTCCAGCTCCTGGTGGGCGGTGATCAGTGCGATCGCGCCGGGGGCCTCGTACACCTCGCGGGACTTGATGCCGACGAGCCGGTCCTCGACCATGTCGATCCGGCCGATGCCCTGGGCGCCGGCCCGCTCGTTGAGCTGCTGAACGGCCTGGAGCACGGTGACGGGCTTGCCGTCGACGGCGACCGGGACGCCCTCCTTGAAGGTGATGACGACCTCGTCGGCCTCCCGCGGCTCCGCCGGGTTCGAGGTGTACTCGTAGATGTCCTCGATCGGCGCGTTCCAGATGTCCTCCAGGAAGCCGGTCTCGACGGCCCGTCCGAAGACGTTCTGGTCGATGGAGTACGGCGACTTCTTGCTGGTGGCGATCGGAAGCTGCTTCTCCTCGCAGAAGGCGATCGCCTTGTCCCGGGTCATCGCGTAGTCGCGGACCGGGGCGATGCACTTGAGCTCGGGCGCGAGGGCGACGATTCCGGCCTCGAAGCGCACCTGGTCGTTGCCCTTGCCGGTGCAGCCGTGGGCGACGGTGGTGGCGCCGTGCTTCCTGGCGGCGGCGACGAGATGCTTGACGATCGTCGGCCGGGAGAGCGCGGAGACCAGCGGGTAGCGGTCCATGTAGAGCGCGTTGGCCTTGATCGCGGGGAGGCAGTACTCCTCGGCGAACTCGTCCTTGGCGTCCGCGACCTCGGCCTCGACAGCACCGCAGGCGAGAGCGCGCTTGCGGATGACGTCCAGGTCCTCGCCACCCTGGCCGACGTCCACGGCGACCGCGACGACCTCGGCGCCCGTCTCCTCCGCGATCCAGCCGATGGCAACGGAGGTGTCCAGGCCGCCCGAGTAGGCGAGTACGACGCGCTCGGTCACGGGGTTCTCCTTACGGTGCGATCACTGTCAGGTATAACTATGCAGAGCTCCGTATGTTTTGTCAATGGACCCGGAAAAGCGCTGGTCCCGGCCGCCCCGCCTCCCTAGGCTCGGCACGCGCCACGGACGATCAGGGGGAGAACAGATGGGCTGGGGCAGGCGATGGGACACGTTGGCGGGCCGTGAAGCCGTCGGCCACCTGATGCGGGGACTCCCGGGGAGCCACGTCCTCGACTTCGACGACCCGGCCTGCTGGACGGCCCTCGACCACGCGGTGCGCGAGCTCGGCCGGTACGGCAGCGAGCCGGCCGACCCGCTGAGGGCTCAGCCGGAGACCGCTCTGTGCCATCGGGACGGACGGGTGCGGGAGGCGGCCCTCGCCGCGGGAGGCAGCAGTCCCGCCTTCTGGCACCTCACCGTCATCAGGTGCGCCGACTGGGTCGAGCCGGTGCGGCTGCGGGCCCGCGGGATGCTCGCGGAGCACCTCCGGGCCGAGCCCGAGGCCGCGCTGCGCACCCTGACCCCGCTCGTACTGCGGGTCGGCCGCCGCGAGCTGGGGGTGTGGGCCCGTGATCTGTTCGAGGAGGCCCTGCGGGCCGCGCCGCACCTCGCGCTCGCCCGGCTCGGCGGGTTCGGCCGGGACACCGCCGCCCGGCGGCTCGTCGCCCGCGTCGTCCTGGACCACGGCCTGCTCGGGGCACGCGAGCTCGCGCGGCACGCGGCCGACGACCTGGACCCCGTCCTGTGGCGGTGGTGGTCGGACGCGGCGCTCGCCGCGATGGCGGCCGAGGGACCGGACGACGAGGCCGTCGACATCCTGCTGGGCGCCCATGCGCCGCTCGTACGGTCGGCCGGGGTGACCGCGCTGCGGCGCGCGGGCCGTGCGGACGAGGCGGCCCGTCACCTCACGGACCGCTCTCCTCTGGTGCGCGCCTGCGCCCGCTGGCTCGTGAGCGGGAGCGGCGGGGACCCGCACGCCGACTACACGGAGCTGTGCGCCGACCCCGGCGCGCTCGTGCCCTGGACCGTGACAGGGCTCGCCGAGTGCGGCCGGCGCGAGGACGCCGCTCTGCTGCGCGGCTTTCTCACGCACCCCGTGGCGGGGGTGCGCGCCCAGGCGGTCGCCGGTCTGCGACTGCTCCAGGCGGTTCCCTGGGAGGAAGTACGCCCGCTGCTCGACGACCCGTCGGCGGCCGTGGCCCGCGAAGCGGCGCGCGCCGTCCTGCCGTTCGCGCGCCGGCTGCCGGCGGAGGCGCTCCTCGCGCGGCTGTCGCCCGAGCTGCCCGCGCACACGCGCCGGGGGGCCTTCCGGCTGCTGAAGGCACACGGAGGTGTCACCCAACTGCGCGCGGCAGTCGTCCTGTTGTCCGACGCCGACCCCGGTGTGCGGCGGAACGCGGCAGCCACCGTGCAGCAGCGTCGCTGGCTCGAGGAGCTGTACGCGGACCTCCGCGCGGACGAGGGCGGTGTGCGGGCGGAGTTGGACGCGCTGCTCGGGCAGTGCACCCATCTGTTCAGCGACTACGTGATGAACGTGATGCGCGGGCGCCTGGGTCTCAGGGTCTGAAACCACCGGTGGGCGCCGCACCGCACGGCGATAATTCCCCCATGGGAAAGACGCATGAGCACATAGACGGACGACTCCGTGCCTTCATCGAGGCCCAACCGCTGTTCTTCACCGCGACCGCGCCGCTGTCGGAGGACGGCACGGTCAACCTCTCCCCCAAGGGCCTGAAGGGGTCGTTCGCCGTCATCGACGAACGGACCGTCGCCTACCTCGACTTCGCCGGCAGCAATGCGGAGACGATCGCCCACCTCCGCGAGAACGGCCGCATCACGCTGATGTGGTGCGCCTTCCAGGGGCCGCCCAACATCGTCCGCGTGCACGGGCGCGGCGAGGCGGTCTTCCGCGACGACGAGCGCTGGGCCGGGCTGCTCGCGCACTTTCCCGGGATCGATCCGTCACCGCACGGGCTGCGCGCCGTCATCGTGGTGACGGCCGAACTGATCCGGGACACCTGCGGGTACGCCGTGCCGTTCATGACGTACGACGAGGACCGGGATCTGCACGGAAAGCGGTTCGCGCGCGAGGACGACGCGTCGCTGGACGCGTACTTCGCCAAGAAGGAGCACATCGCGGCCAGCATCGACGGTCTTCCGGGTCTGCCGCTGCCGCTGCCGCCGCTGCCCCCGGTGAGCACGCGCTGAGGCACAGCGCGGCGCGGCACCCGGCCGGGGAGTGCCGCGCCGTATCGGTTCAGCGCTCCTTCTGCGCGAGCCGCAGCAGATGGTCCGCGAGAGCCTGCCCACCGGCCGGGTCGCGGCTGATCAGCATCAGGGTGTCGTCACCCGCGATCGTGCCGAGGATGTCGTGCAGTTCGGCCTGGTCGATGGCCGAGGCCAGGAACTGGGCCGCGCCCGGCGGCGTACGCAGCACCACGAGATTCGCCGACGCCTCCGCGGAGATCAGCAGCTCACCGGAGAGGCGCCGCATGCGCTCCTCCTTGGCGGACTCGCCCAGCGGCGCCTGCGGAGTGCGGAAACCGCCCTCGCTGGGCACCGCGTAGATCAGCTCGCCGCCCGTGTTGCGGATCTTCACCGCGCCCAGCTCGTCGAGGTCGCGGGAGAGCGTCGCCTGCGTGACGCTCAGCCCGTTGTCCGCGAGGAGCTTGGCCAGTTGGCTCTGTGAGCGCACCGGCTGGCGGTTGAGGATGTCCACGATCCGGCGGTGGCGGGCCGTGCGGGTCTGCGGTACGGCGGGGCCGCCGTGCTCACCGTTTTCGGCGTACCGGGCATCGGTCATCGTCGTCTCATTCTCCGGCTCGTCCTTCCCCGTTGCTCGCGTCGAGGATGCCCGGAAGCGCCTGGAGGAACGCGTCCACCTCGGCGTCGCCGATGATCAGGGGCGGCATGAGCCGTACGACATCGGGCGCGGGGGCGTTCACCAGGAACCCGGCATCCTGGGCCGCCTGCTGCACCTTCGGTGCGAGCGGTCCGGTGAGCACGATACCCAGCAGCAGGCCGCTGCCACGGACATGGGAGACGGACGGATGCCCGAGACCCTCGATTCCGTCGCGCAGTTTCTCGCCGAGCCGCTTGACCGAGTCGAGGACACCGTCGGCGGCGAGGGTGTCGACGACGGCGAGTCCGGCGGCGCAGGCGACGGGGTTTCCGCCGAACGTCGTGCCGTGCTGGCCGGGCTTCAGCAGGTCCGCCGCCTCGCCGAAGACGACGGTCGCGCCGATGGGCAGTCCGCCGCCCAGACCCTTGGCGAGCGTGACGATGTCGGGCTCGACGCCTTGGTGCGCCTGGTGCTCGAACCAGTGGCCGGTCCGCCCGATGCCGGTCTGGACCTCGTCGAGGACGAGCAGGGTGCCGGTGGCCCGGGTGATCTCCCGCGCCGCCTCGAGGTATCCCTTGGGCGGTACGACCACGCCGTTCTCACCCTGGATCGGCTCGATGATCACCAGTGCGGTGTCCTCGGTGACGGCCGCGCGCAGCGCCTCGGCGTCGCCGTAGGGGACGTGGGTGACGTCCGGAGGCAGCGGCAGGAACGGCTGCTGCTTGGCGGGCTGTCCGGTGAGCGCGAGGGCGCCCATGGTCCGGCCGTGGAACCCGCCGGTGGTGGCGACCATGTGCCCGCGTCCGGTCAGCCGGCCGATCTTGAAGGCGGCCTCGTTGGCCTCGGCGCCGGAGTTGGAGAAGTAGACCCGGCCGGGCCGGCCGAAGAGCTGGACGAGCCGCTCGGCGAGCGCGACGGGCGGCTCGGCGACGAAGAGGTTGGAGACATGGCCGAGCGAGGCGATCTGACGGCTGACGGCCTCGACGATCGCGGGGTGGGCGTGGCCCAGCGCGTTGACCGCGATGCCGCCGACGAAGTCGGTGTACTCGGTGCCGTCGGCGTCCCAGACCCTGGCGCCCTCGCCGCGGACCAGGGACAGCCTCGGTGTGCCGTAGTTGTCCGTCATCACGCCCTGCCACCGGTGCGTGAGCTCCTGGTTCGTCATGTCAGTCCCCCTGTCCGTCCGGCACGACCATCGTGCCGATGCCCTCGTCGGTGAAGATCTCCAGCAGGATCGAGTGCTGCACCCGGCCGTCGATCACACGGGCCGTGTTGACCCCGTTGCGCACGGCGTGCAGGCAGCCCTCCATCTTGGGGACCATGCCGCTGGAGAGGTCGGGCAGGAGCTTCTCCAGCTGGGTGGCGGTGAGGCGGCTGATGACCTCGTCGCTGTGGGGCCAGTCCTCGTACAGGCCCTCGACGTCGGTGAGGACCATCAGCGTCTCGGCGCCCAGCGCCGCAGCGAGTGCCGCAGCCGCCGTATCGGCATTGACGTTGTAGACATGTCCGTCGTCCTCGGAACGGGCGATCGAGGAGATCACCGGGATGCGTCCGTCGGCGAGCAGTGCCTCGATGGCGCCGGTGTCGATCCCGGTGATCTCGCCGACACGGCCGATGTCGACGAGTTCCCCGTCGATGGTCGGCTGATGCTTGGTGGCGGTGATGGTGTGGGCGTCCTCGCCGGTGAGGCCGACAGCGAGCGGCCCGTGCTGGTTGAGCAGGCCGACCAGCTCGCGCTGGACCTGCCCGGCGAGCACCATCCGTACGACGTCCATGGCCTCGGGCGTGGTGACCCGCAGGCCGGCCTTGAACTCGCTGACCAGCCCGTGCCGGTCGAGCGCGGCGGAGATCTGCGGGCCGCCGCCGTGCACGACGACGGGCTTGAGCCCGGCGTGCCGCAGGAAGACGACGTCCTGGGCGAAGGCTGCCTTCAGCTCCTCGTCGATCATGGCGTTGCCGCCGAACTTGATGACGACGATCTTGCCGTTGTGGCGGGTCAGCCAGGGCAGCGCCTCGATGAGGATCTGTGCCTTGGGCAGGGCGGTGTGCTTCCTCGTGGTGCTCATGAGCTGTACGCGCTGTTCTCGTGGACGTAGTCCGCGGTGAGGTCGTTGGCCCAGATGACCGCGGACTCGGCGCCCGCGGCCAGGTCCGCCGTGATGCGCACCTCCCGGTAGCGCATGTCGACCAGGTCGCGGTCCTCGCCGACGGAGCCGTTCTTGCAGACCCAGACGCCGTTGATGGCGACGTTGAGCTGGTCGGGCTCGAAGGCGGCCTTGGTGGTGCCGATGGCGGAGAGCACCCGGCCCCAGTTCGGGTCCTCGCCATGGATGGCGCACTTGAGGAGGTTGTTGCGGGCGATGGAGCGGCCGACCTCGACGGCGTCGTCCTCGGTCGCCGCGTTGATCACCTCGATGCGGATGTCCTTCGAGGCGCCCTCGGCGTCGCCGATCAGCTGCCGGGCCAGGTCGTCGCAGACCGTGCGCACAACGTCGGCGAACTCCTCGTACGCGGGCTTCGCGCCGGACGCGCCGGAGGCGAGCAGCAGCACGGTGTCGTTGGTGGACATGCATCCGTCGGAGTCGACCCGGTCGAACGTCTGCCGGGTGGCGTTCCGCAGCGCCTTGTCGAGGGTGGCCGCGTCCAGGTCCGCGTCGGTGGTGAGCACGACGAGCATGGTGGCGAGGCCCGGGGCGAGCATGCCCGCGCCCTTGGCCATGCCGCCGACGGTCCAGCCCTCGCCCTGCGCGACGGCCGTCTTGTGGACCGTGTCGGTGGTCTTGATGGCGATGGCGGCCTTCTCGCCGCCGTGCTCGCTGAGCTGGGCGGCCGCCTGCTCGATGCCGGGCAGCAGCTTGTCCATGGGGAGCAGGACACCGATGAGTCCGGTGGACGCGACGGCGACCTCGCCCGCGCCGATGCCGAGGACGTCGGCCGCCTTCTCGGCGGTGGTGTGGGTGTCCTGGAAGCCCTGGGGACCGGTGCAGGCGTTGGCGCCGCCGGAGTTGAGGACCACGGCGGTGACCTCGCCGCCCTTGAGGACCTGCTCGGACCACAGGACCGGCGCGGCCTTGACGCGGTTGGAGGTGAAGACGCCCGCGGCGGCGCGGCGCGGCCCGTTGTTGACCACGAGGGCCAGGTCCGGGTTGCCGTTCTCCTTGATCCCGGCGGCGATGCCCGCCGCCGTGAATCCCTTCGCTGCGGTCACGCTCACGGCGCAACTCCAATCGTGGAAAGACCCGTGCCCTCGGCGAATCCGAGGGCGATGTTCATGCTCTGCACCGCGCCGCCCGCGGTGCCCTTGGTGAGATTGTCGATGGCGCTGATGGCGATGACGCGCCCGGCCGCCTGGTCGTACGCCACCTGGATCTGGACGGCGTTCGATCCGTAGACCGAGGCGGTGGCGGGCCACTGCCCCTCGGGCAGCAGGTGGACGAACGGCTCGTCCGCCAGCGCCTTCTCGTACGCGGCGCGGACGTCGCCCGCGGTCGTGCCGGGCTTCGCCTTCGCCGAGCAGGTGGCGAGGATGCCCCGCGCCATCGGCGCGAGCGTCGGGGTGAAGGAGACGGCGACGCGCTCCCCCGCCACCGCGCTCAGGTTCTGGATCATCTCGGGGGTGTGCCGGTGGCTGCCGCCCACGCCGTACGGGCTCATCGAGCCCATCACCTCGGAGCCGAGCAGGTGCGGCTTGAGGGCCTTGCCCGCGCCGGAGGTGCCGGTGGCGGCGGTGATCACGGCCTCGGGCTCGGCGAGTCCCGCGGCGTAGGCCGGGAACAGCGCGAGCGAGACGGCCGTGGGATAGCAACCGGGCACCGCGACACGCTTGGACCCCTCCAGCGCGGCGCGGGCGCCCGGCAGCTCGGGGAGACCGTACGGCCACGTGCCGGCGTGCTCGGAGCCGTAGAACGCCTCCCAGTCGGCGGAGTCCGCGAGCCGGAAGTCGGCGCCCATGTCGACGACCAGGACGTCGTCCCCGAGCTGCTCGGCGACGGCGGCGGACTGGCCGTGCGGAAGGGCGAGGAACACGACGTCGTGGCCGGCGAGGACGTCGGCGGTCGTCGGCCGGAGCACCCGGCCGGCGAGCGGCAGCAGGTGCGGTTGCAGTGCGCCGAGCGGCTGGCCCGCGTTGGAGTTGGCGGTGAGGGCGCCGATCTCGACCTCGGGGTGCGCCAGCAGCAGTCGGAGCAACTCTCCGCCCGCGTACCCGCTCGCCCCTGCCACTGCTGCTCGAACCGTCATCGAAAGCCTCCTCATCGATGGCATGACTATACGCAGCGATGCAGAACTATGCAATGACCTCTCGCGCGAGTAGATGGAGCGAGCATCAAGAAAGTGTCGGAACTCTACAGAACAATAATCCCCGACTCGGTCGTTCGCCGCACACGGTCCGGCCTCCTGTACTTGGAAGGGTGGAGTCACAACAGACCGACACACCCGTGACCGACCGGACCGGGTGTTGTCACTCCACGACAAAGGGGGTTCCCATGCCGGGAGGCACGAACCACGTGGCGGTCACGGGGGTGGGCGCGACCACCCCGCTCGGCGGCGACGTCGCCTCGACCTGGTCCGCGCTGCTCGCCGACGAGTCCGGGATCACCGCGATCGAGGACGAGTGGGCGGCAGAACTGCCCGTACGGATCGCCGGGCGGCTCAAGGTCGAACCGGCCGAGGTCATGGAGCGTGTACAGGCGCGCCGCCTGGACCGCTGCGAGCAGATCGCCCTGATCGCCGCGCGCGAGGCGTGGGCGGACGCCGGACGCCCCGAGGTCGATCCGGAGCGGCTCGCCGTGGTGATCGGCACGGGCACCGGCGGCGCGCTGACCATGCTCGGACAGGACGACGTCCTGGAGTCGTCCGGCGTACGGCGCGTGTCCCCGCACACCGTGCCGATGCTGATGGCGAACGGCCCCGCCGCCCGGGTCAGCATCGAACTCGGCGCCCGCGGAGGCGCCCACACCCCGGTCAGTGCGTGCGCCTCCGGGGCCGAGGCGATCGCCATGGGCCTGGACCTGATCCGGCTCGGCCGGGCCGACGTCGTCGTGGCCGGCGGCACCGAGGCCTGCGTCCACCCGCTGCCGCTGGCCGGTTTCGCCCAGGCCAAGGCGCACTCGACGCGCAACGACGAACCGGGCCGGGCCTCGCGGCCCTTCGACGCCGACCGCGACGGATTCGTCATCGGCGAGGGCGCGGTGGTGGTCGTCCTGGAGCGGGCCGGGTTCGCCGCCGCCAGGGCCGCCCGTGCCCATGCCTCGCTCGCCGGGGCGGGCGTCACCTCCGACGCCCACCACATCACGGCCGGGCACCCGGAGGGCCAGGTCCGCGCGATGCGGCTGGCCCTCGAGGCGGCCGGAGTGGCGCCCGGGGCCGTGGGTCTCGTGCACGCGCACGCCACCTCGACCCCCGTGGGCGATCTGGTGGAGGCACGGTCCGTCGCGGAGGCGGTCGGCACGCACCCGGCCGTCACCGCGACCAAGTCCAGGACGGGCCACCTCTTCGGCGCCGCAGGGGCGATGGGCGCGCTGGCGACGATCCTCGCCGTGCGGGACGGGATCGTTCCGCCGACGCTGAACCTGGACCGGCCGGACCCGGAGGTGAAGCTCGACGTCGTCACGGGCGGGCCGAGGCGCGTCGGTCCGGAGGCGGCGCTGACGAACGCGTTCGGCTTCGGCGGCCACAACGCGTCCCTGGTGTTCACGCCCGCCGCGTGAGCGGTGCGGGCCGGCCGCCCCGGGCCGCACAACCCCGCCAGGGACGGTCCGGCGTCGCGCGCCGGAATTTTTCGGCGGGCCGTGTCGATCCGGGGCCGGCCCGTTCGTGTAGAGGGTGAGAACGCGGCAGGACGCCGCGACCGCACCGAGGAGGCCACCATGCAGCAATACCTGCTCAGCATCTACCAGCCCGACGGGGACCCGCCGCCGCCCGAGGTGCTGGACCCCATCATGCGGGACGTCGAGGCCGTGATCGCCGACCTGAGGGAGGCCGGGGCCTGGGTGTTCTCCGGCGGGCTGCACCCGCCGGCCACCGCCACCGTCCTCACGCTCAAGGACGGCGAGGTGCTCACCACCGACGGCCCGTACGTCGAGGGCAAGGAGCATCTCGGCGGTTTCACCGTCATCCAGGCGCCCGACCTCGACGCGGCGCTCGCGTGGGGCCGCAAGCTGGCCCGCGCGATCACGCTCCCGATCGAGGTGAGGCCGCTCGCCCACGGCAGCGGCGGATGACGACGTGTCCGGCGGGGACGGGAGGCGCGGCGGCCGTCGAGCGGGTCTTCCGCGAGGAGTACGGACGCGCCGTCGCCGTCCTCGTCCGGGTCTTCGGCGACATCGACATCGCCGAGGAAGCGGTCCAGGACGCGTTCACCGCGGCGCTGGAGCGGTGGCCGGTGGACGGGCTGCCGCCCAGCCCGGCGGGCTGGATCATCACCACCGGCCGCAACAGGGCGGTCGACCGTCTGCGGCGGGAGGCGTCCCGGGCGGACCGGCACGCCCGGGCCGCGCTGCTGCATGCGCGCGAACGTCCGCTCGAGGAAGGTCCTGTGGAGGACGACCGGTTGCGGCTGATCTTCACCTGCTGTCATCCCGCTCTCGCGCCGGCCGCCCGCGTCGCGCTGACCCTGAGGCTGGTCGGCGGGCTCACCACGGCGGAGATCGCCCGCGCCTTCCTGGTGGCCGAGCCCGCCATGGCGCAGCGCCTGGTCCGCGCCAAGGGCAAGATCCGCGATGCGCGGATCCCGTACCGCGTCCCGAACGAGGCCGAGCTGCCCGACCGGCTGCCGGCCGTGCTGTCGGTCGTCTACCTGGTCTTCAACGAGGGCTACAGCGCGGGCTCGGGCGACCGGCTGGTGCGCGAGGACCTGTGCGCGGAGGCGGTGAGACTGGGCCGCTTGCTGACCCGACTGATGCCGGACGAGCCCGAGGTGCTGGGCCTGCTGGCGCTGATGCTGCTGACGGAGTCCCGTCGCCCCGCACGCACCGGCCCGGACGGCGAGCTGGTGGTGCTCGCCGAGCAGGACCGTGGCCTGTGGGACCGGGACCTGATCGCCGAGGGCCAGGCGCTGGTGCGGCGGTGTCTGCGCCGCGGCAGGCCGGGGCCGTACCAGATCCAGGCGGCGATCAGCGCGGTGCACAGTGACGCGCGGGACGCGGCCGCCACGGACTGGGGCCAGATCCTGCGCCTGTACGACCAGTTGACGGCGATCGCGCCGAATCCGGTGGTGGCGCTCAACCGGGCGGTCGCCGTGGCCGAGGTGCGGGGCCCCCGCCCGGCGCTCGACCTGGTGGAGGCACTCGTCCCCTCGCTGGGCGATTTCCACGTGCTGCACGCCGTGCGGGCCGATCTGCTGCGGCGGCTCGGACGCCGCGCCGAGGCGGCGTCGGCCTACGAAGCGGCGATCGCGGGCGCCGGGAACGCAGCGGAGGCCGCCTGCCTGGAGCGCAGGCTCCGCGGTCTCGGGCCGGTGTGAGGGACCGGGGCCGTTTTCCCAACGACCTTGACCGGGGCGGAGGTTACCCTCTGCCCATGCCGATACCTCTGAGCGAGTCCGCCCGCCTGATGTTCGACGAGCCGAATCCGGCGGTGCTCGCCACCGTCCTGCCCGACGGCAGCCCGCAGACGTCGGTCGTCTGGGTGGGCCGCGAGGGCGACGAGCTGGTGATCTCCTCGCAGGCCGGCCGGCGCAAGGACCGCAACATCGCCCGCGACCCGCGCGTCTCGCTGACCGTGTACGACCGCAAGGACCCGCTGCGCTACGTGGAGGTGCGCGGGACCGCGACCGTCACGGAGGACCGGGGGCGCGGGCTCGCGGTGCGGCTGGCGGAGGAGTACGAGGGTCCCGGCGCGGGGCAGGAGTACCTGGACCTCCCGCCGGAGACCGTACGCGTGGTCATACGGATCACGCCGGAGCGGTTGGTGGGGACGGCGAGGTAGCCGTGTCCCGCCGGTCAGGCGGCCGCCTCCAGGCACAGGTGCCAGCGGCCCGGCTGTCCGGTGAGGGTGACCGTCGACAACGGGCGGACGTCGACGTTCCAGTACATCGAGGGATGGGCGCGCAGTGCGTACACGAAGGCCGCCCGCACCACGGACGGTTCGGCCACGGCCACGATCGCACGGCAGTCGTCCGCGGGCCGGGTGTCGAGCCAGCCGCCTATCCGCGAGATGAACGCGAGCAGCGGTTCGCCGCCGTGGGGGGCGCTGCGCGGGTCGGCGAGCCAGGCGTCGACCGCGGCGGGCTCGCGCGCGGTCACCTCGGCGAGCGTGCAGCCGCGCCAGCGGCCCATGTCGCAGTCGCGCAGGGCCGGCTGGGCGAGCGGGGCGAAGCCGAGCGCCTCGCCGGTCGCACGGCTGCGGGTGGTGGGCGAGCAGTAGCGCAGCTCGGCGGCGCTCAGCGGCACGAGCGCGTGCGCGGCGAGCTGCACCTCGTGCCAGCCGGCCTGGTCGAGCGGCCGGTCGTCGTCGAACCGCTCCGTGAGCAGCGGAGAGCTGCGCGCCGCGGCGATCAGGGTGACCCGGACAGTCATGGCGTGATGGTGATGGCCAGCGCCTCGCAGGTCAAGGGTGTCACTCGAACATCAGGTTGAGCCAGTTGCCCGGGACGGCGAGCTCTTTGAAGCCCAGCTTCTCGTAGAGGCCGTGGGCGTCGTCGGTGGTGAGCAGGATGCGGCGCAGTCCCAGGGGGGCGAAGTGGTCGCGGACCGCGGTGACCAGTGCGGTGCCCAGACCCTCGCCCCGGGCGGACCGGTCGACGTAGACGTCGCAGAGCCAGGCGAAGGTGGCGTGGTCGGTGACCACCCGCGCGAAGCCGGCCATCTGCCCCGAGACCGTCTCGTACGCACCGAAGTTGACCGATCCGGCGATGGCCCGGTCCTGCTTCTCCCGGCTGCGCCGAGCGCCCAGTACGCCTCGGTGGAGAGCCAGTGGTGGATCCGCTTCTCGTCCAGCCGGGCCGGGTCCGTGGAAATCGTGTACGCGCCATGTATCACCTCGGTCATGGCGGGAGCGTCGCACACCGGCGCGACGGCTGTCATCGGAGTGTCCCCGGGGCCTGCGGTCACCTCGTCAGCTCGCCGTAGGCGGCCTCCAGCCTGCGCACCCCCTCGGTGATCTCACCGACACCGGCGACGCCCGCGAAGCTCAGGCGGATGTGGCCGGCGGTCGGTTCGGCGGAGAAGTACGGGCGGCCGGGGGCCACCGCGACGTCGGCCCGCAGCGCCGCGGCGACGAGTGCGCTCTCGTCGACGGTGTCGGGCAGTCGCAGCCAGAGGTGATAGCCGCCGGAGGGGATGTGCGGCAGGGCGAGGTGGGGCAGGTGGAGCCGCAGCGCGGCCGTCATGGTGTCGCGGCGGACCTTCAGTTCGCCGGCCACGGCGCGCAGGTGACGGCTCCACGCGGGCGCGCCGACGAGTTCGAGTGCGGCTTCCTGGAGGGGCCGGGGGACGAAGAAGGTGTCGACGACGTGGATGGCGCGCAGCCGTCCGAGCACGGGTCCGCGGGCGGCGAGCATGCCGACGCGCAGGCTGGGCGAGGTGGCCTTGGTGAGCGAGCTGACGTGGACGACGACGCCGTCGTGGTCGTCGGCCGCGAGCGGCCTGGGCAGCGGGCCCGCGTCCTCGTGGACGAGTCGCCGCGCGAAGTCGTCCTCGATGACGAACGCGCCCGCCTCGCGGGCCACACGCAGCACCTCGGGACGGCGCTCGGAGGCGAGGACCGCGCCGGTCGGGTTCTGGAAGAGCGGCTGGCAGACGAAGACGCGGGCCCCGGTGGCGCGGAAGGCGGCGCCGAGCAGGTCGGGCCGCACGCCGTCGGCGTCCACCGGAACCGGGACCGGCCGCAGACCTGCGGCACGGGCGATGGCCAGCATGCCGGGGTACGTGGGCGATTCGACGAGGACGGGCGAGCCGGGCGGTGCGAGCGCGCGCAGGGCGGTGGTCAGCGCGGACTGGCCGCCCGCCGTGACCAGGACGTCCGCCGGACCGACCGTCTCGCCGATCGAGCGGGCGAACCATTCGCGCAGTTCGGGCAGTCCGTCGGTGGGCGGTCTGCTCCAGGCTCCGGGGCGGCGGCCGGCGCGGGCAAGGGCCGCCGCCATGGCCCGTTCGGGCTGGAGGGAGGAGTGCAGGTAGCCGCCGTTGAACTCGACGACACCCGGCGGGGGCACGGCCAGGGTGACGAGGACTCCGGACGCGTCGACGGTGCGCGGTACCGCCTCGGCGGCGGCGTCGGCGCTGAGGGTGACCTCCTGCCAGGAGGTGTCGCCGGCCGGCGGGGCGTCGGTGCGCGGGTGGGCACGGAAGGCCCCGGCCCCGGGCCGGGTGACGACAAGTCCTTCGGCGACGAGCTGGGCGAGCGCGCGGGAGACGGTCACCGGCGAGACGCGGTAGCGCTCGACGAGCGCTCTGCTCGACGGCAGCTTTCCTCCAGGTGAGTAGCGGTCCAGTTCCCGCTTCAGCGAGTTCACCAGTTCAGCCACACTGCTACGCTCTTGCATGACAGCACAGGATAGCGCTACTCCCACCACCACGATAGCGGTCAGCAGCGGCACGGTCCTCGCCGCGCTCGGCGTCCTCGCCTTCTCGCTGACGTTCCCCTCGACTGTCTGGGGCCTGGACAGCTTCGGCCCCTGGTCCCTGGTCGCCGTGCGCAGCGTCCTCGCGGCGCTCGTCGCGGGCGGGTTCCTGCTGGCGCTGCGCGTCCGCGTCCCGGAGCGCCGCCACTGGGCAGGACTCGCGGTCGTCGGCGGCGGGGTCGTCGTGGGCTTTCCGCTGCTGACGACCCTGGCCCTGCAGACCTCGACCACCTCGCACGCCGCGGTCGTCGTGGGACTGCTGCCGCTGACCACGGCGGTCTTCGCGGCCCTGCGCACAGGTCGCCGGCCGTCGCCCACGTTCTGGGCGGCCGCGCTCGCCGGAGCCGTGGTCGTGATCGCCTTCACCGTGCAGCAGAGCGGCGGGGCCCTGCACACGGGCGATCTGTACCTCTTCGGCGCCCTGCTGGTCTGCGCCGCGGGCTACACCGAGGGCGGCAGGCTCGCCTCGGTGATGCCCGGATGGCAGGTCATCGGCTGGGCGCTGGTCATGTGTCTGCCGCTGAGCGTGGCCGGGTCCCTCGTCGCGCTCTCCGTCGAGCCGGTGCACCTCACCGCCAGGGGCGTGACCGGACTGGTCTGGGTGGCGGTCGGATCGACCTTCCTCGGGCTGTACGTCTGGTACCGCGGCATGGCCGAGATCGGCATCGCCAGGGCCAGCCAGCTCCAGCTCGCCCAGCCGCTGCTCACCCTGGTCTGGTCGGTGGCCCTCCTCGGCGAGACCCTCTCCCCCGAGGCCCCGCTCGCCGCTCTGGGCGTCCTCCTGTGCATCGCGGTCACCCAGCGGGCCCGGACCTGAGGTCCACGGCCGGGGATGCGCGGCGCACCCCCGGCCGTAGACTCGAAAAGACCCACCAAACGGACCGGTTGCCGAGGAGGTCACTCCGCATGCAAGCAAACGAGGGCGACACGCTGCTGGTGCACGGCAGAACCGTGGGGCAGCACGACAAGCACGCCGAAGTCCTCAAGGTGCTGGGACCCGACGGCACTCCTCCGTACCGCGTCCGTTTCGACGACGGGCACGAAGCGGTGCTGTCCCCCGGGCCCGACTGCGTGGTCCAGCACCACGAGAAGTCCTGACCACACCGTCCCGGTCCGGGAGCGCGGGCGCCGGGCTCAGCCCCCCGTCCGCACCCGGGTCGGGTAGTGGTCCTCCACCACCTTCGTCATCGCCCCCAGGGGATCGGCCCCCACCTCCAGCGCCGAGAAGAAGCAGTGACCGCCCACCTGGGGGTACCGCGAGGCGTACGTGAGGTGGCGGGAGAGCTCCGCGGGGTCGTGCCATGCCGCGGGCTGGCCCGGGATTCCCACCTTGTACAGCGCCTCGCCGATGTACAGGTCGACTCCCGTGCCGTCGGCGACGGCCGACCACCAGGGCACGAGCGTCGAGTAGTCGGCGGCGGCGAAGCCCATGTGCCAGTACACCTGTGGGACGACGTAGTCGATCCAGCCCCGCCTGACCCAGGTGCGGGTGTCGGCGTAGAGGTCGTCGTACGTCTGCACGCCCGCCGTCGTGCGGGACCCGGCCGGGTCGGTCGAGGCGTTGCGCCACACGCCGAAGGGGCTGATCCCGAAGCGGACGTGCTTCTTCTCGCTCCTGATCCGCGCGCCCGTCTCCCGCACCAGCAGGTCGACGTTGGCCCGGCGCCAGGCGGCCCTGTTCGCGTATCCCGAGCCGTAGCGGGCCCAGGCCGCGTCGTCGTCGAAGTACTGGCCGGCGACGGGATACGGGTAGAAGTAGTCGTCGAAGTGCACGGCATCGATGTCGTAGCGGCGGACGGCGTCCAGTATGGCGGCCTCGACGAAGGCCCGGACCTCAGGAATGCCAGGGTTGTAGTACAGCTTCCCGCCGTACGGAACGATCCAGTCCGGGTGCTGCCTGGCCGGATGGCAGGGCACCAGCCGGGAGGGGTCCGCGTGGATCGCCACCCGGTACGGGTTGAACCAGGCATGCAGTTCCAGACCGCGCCGGTGCGCCTCCCGCACCGCGGTACCGAGCGGGTCCCAGCCGGGGTCCCGCCCCTGGACACCGGTGAGGTACTGGCTCCACGGCTCGTACGGCGACGGCCACAGCGCGTCGGCCGTCGGCCGCACCTGGAACATCACCGCGTTCAGCCGGCGCTCCACCGCGGCGTCGAGGTGGGCCAGCAGCTCGGCGCGCTGCTCGGCCGCGCTCAGGCCCGGCACCGACGGCCAGTCGCGGTTGCCGACCGTCGCCAGCCACATCCCGCGGAACTCCCGCGTGGCCCGCTTCCCCCGCGCGGCCCTGCCCATCGGCACCCCTTCCCCCGCGGCCCCGGCCCCCTCCGAGCCGCGGGCGAAGGCCGCCGCTTCCCCAGTCGTCGCGAGCGCGGCCAGTGCTCCGGCCGCAGCGACCACGAAACCTCTTCTCCTCAAATGCCCCATATGCCCACCCTTGCCGCTGACGGTAGCCATTGCCCTGTCCCGCAGAGCATGCCCGCCCCTGCGGCTCGGTCATCCACGCATCCGGAGTAACGTCGGGGGGTCGGCGGGCGCCGGAACCGTACGGGGGACCTGCCGACCGAAGGACCAGCGAAAGGCATCAGGTGACGGACTCAATGGCCGACATTGCACGCGTCGGAGTGGTGGGCTGCGGCCAGATGGGCGCGGGCATCGCGGAGGTGTGTGCCCGCAGCGGCCTCGAGGTGAAGGTGGCCGAGACCACGGGCGAGGCGCTGGAGATCGGCCGCACCCGGCTGTACAACTCCCTGACCAAGGCGGCCGAGCGCGGCAAGATCACCGAGGAGGAGCGCGACGCCACCCTGGAGCGCCTCTCCTTCACGACCGACCTCGGGGAGTTCGCCGACCGCGATCTCGTCATCGAGGCCGTGGTCGAGAACGAGCAGGTCAAGACCGAGATCTTCCAGGTACTCGATCAGGTGGTGACCCGGCAGGACGCGATCCTCGCCTCCAACACCTCCTCGATCCCGCTGGTGAAGCTGGCCGTCGCGACCTCGCGTCCCGACCAGGTCATCGGCATCCACTTCTTCAACCCGGCCCCGGTGCAGAAGCTGGTCGAACTGATTCCGGCGCTGACCACCTCCGAGGAGACGATCAAGCGCTCCGAGGCCGTGGTGCAGCAGGTGCTGGACAAGCACCCGATCCGGGCGCAGGACCGCTCCGGCTTCGTGGTGAACGCCCTGCTCATCCCGTACCTGCTGTCCGCGATCCGGATGTTCGAGTCGGGCATCGCCAGTCGCGAGGACATCGACAACGGCATGGAGATGGGCTGCGCCCACCCGATGGGACCGCTGAAGCTGTCGGACCTGATCGGCCTGGACACGGTCGCCTCGGTCGCCGACTCGATGTACGCCGAGTACAAGGAACCTCTGTACGCCGCTCCCCCGCTGCTCCAGCGGATGGTCGACGCGGGCCGGCTCGGCCGGAAGTCCGGCTCGGGCTTCTACACCTACTCCTGACGCGGCCACAGGAGAATTCGAACAAGGATTCACACGGGGTGCGCGGGGCGTGCCCGCATATGCCATGCGCGCACGCTCCCGCCCTCCCGCCGGGGTGAGTTGACTCGGTCCCGTTCAGCAAGGGTCCGCGTACGACTAGCCGAACAGGAGAAGCATCCGTGTCCACCGACCCTGATCACTTACTGGCCGTCGAGGAATTCGCCGAACTGCGCCGCAGCATCGACGTGGGACTGGCCCGTATCGACGGCCACCTGGCGCTGCTGGCCCAGCGGGGCGACCAGATCGACCGGGAACTGGCCGACCTGACCGCTCGCGTCGGGGCGCTCGAGCACGCCCGATGGCCCCTGCCCGCCGTGGCGGCGCTCACCGCGCTGGGGGCGCTGGCGGTCGCGGTGTGGCAGGCGGTGAGCCCCTAGGCCGTGGCCGGGGCCCTATCCCAGGCGCAGATGGTGGAGCATCAGCAGTCCGGCCGCCATGTTGGCGGCCGGGACCTCACCGCGGGCGATCATGTCGGGCACCAGCTTGAGCGGTACCCACTCGCGGCGTGAGGACTCGAAGTCGTCCTCGGGGTGGCCGATGTAGGTGGCGTCCTCGGCCCAGTAGAGGTGGTGCCGGGCATCGGTGAGGCCGTTGGACGGCTCGACGGTGAGCAGATGACGGAGGGGACCGGGACGCCAGCCGGTCTCCTCCTCCATCTCGCGCGCCGCCGCGTCGGCGACGCTCTCACCGTCCTCGACGACTCCCGCGGCGAGTTCCCAGCCCCAGCTGTCGGTGATGAAGCGGTGCCGCCAGAGCATCAGCACCTCGTTGGCCTCGTTGACCGCGGTCGCGACGGCGACCGGGCGGAGCCGAATCAGGAAGTGGTCCAGGTGACGGCCGTCCGGGAGTGCGACATCCGCCAGATTGACCCTGAACCAACGGTTTTCATACACAGTTCGTTCGCTTAAGTTCGTCCACTGCACGCTTCTGCCACCTTCCGACAAGTCGATGGCAATATGGCAGCAGGGCCCGGCTCAGAGGGGAACGCGCAGCGCTCCGTCGATGAGGTGGGCCGCCTCGGCGGCATCGGCACAGCCACTGGTCACCAGATGCTCGCGCACGGCCCGCAGACGGTCCCGCAGCCGCTGCGACTCCATCCCCCGGACCCGCTCCACCATCCGTGCCGCCGTCCGCGCCGCGCGGTCCGCCTCGCCCTGGCGCAGTTCGATCTGGCTGAGCATCGCCAGCCGGTGCACCCGGCCGCGGTCGTGCGCGGGGGTGTCCACCGCGGTCGCCGCGTGCTCGCGGGCCGCGGCCAGGTCGCCCAGGCTCAACAGGGCTTCCGCCACCTGGACGTTGACCAGCCCCGGCTGGACGTAGCCCGTCTCGTCCGGCTCGTACCCCGGACGGATCCGCTCCGCCTCCGACTCGGCCCGGCGGATACACCGCAGTGCGCTCGTGGCGTCGCCGAGTTGGGCGTACGCCTTGGCCTGCATCGCGTACAGGTCGGCCGCGAGCGCGGGGGTGATCTGGTGCCCGGCGGCACGCAACGCGGCCTCCGCGAAGGCCACGGCCTGGCGGAAGTCGGACATGAACAGCGACTGGTTGACGAGCAGCGCGATCACGTACGCGCCGAGTCCCCGGTCGCCGCTGGCCTTCGCCAGGCGCAGCGCCTGGTGGAAGTAGCGCTGGGCGAGACCGTGCGCGTCGGAGTCGTACGCACAGATCCCGGCGACGGCGACAAGCCCGCCGGTCGCGCGGTGCAGTTGGCGGCCGAGGGTGTCGCTGTACGCGCCGCGCAGCAGCGGGGCGGTCTCGGCGTTGAGGAAGCCGACGACGCGGAAGCGGGTCGCGATCCCGCCGGCCTTGCGGTACATCAGCTCGTAGTGGGCGCGAGCGGCCCTGAGCATCTCTATGTCGGCCATGCTCACGCTCGTCAGGCCGGCGCGGGAGACGTCCGAGTCCTCGGGAGGGTTCTCCCATTCCCAGACCGGCATCACGGCCGGCGTTCCGGTGACGGCGGGCGCCTCGACGATGTGCGGACGCTGCTGTTCGTCGGAGCGCCACAGGGCCGCGGCGCGCTCCACGAAGCCGGACAGCGACGACCCCTGCGGCGGCGCGGGCTCGCCCGGTACGCCGAGGCCGATGTCGTCGAGCGTGACGACGCGGCGCAGCCGGACGGCGAAGACCTCGCAGATCAGATCCGGCACCTGCCCCCGCGGGCGCTGGCCCTTCAACCAGCGGGCCACCGCGGTGTGTTCGTAGCGCAGCGACAGTCCTCTGGCCCGGCCGGCCTGATTGACGCGCGCCGCGAGACCGGCGTGGGAGATGCCCGCTTCGTCGAGCAGGGCGTCGAGCAGAGTGTTGGGCTGCATGGGCCCCTCCGGTGACTCGGTCCGCCTCAGCCTAGTAGAGGACGATTCGCACGGGGTGTGAAACAAGTGCCCCGTTCCGCACCGTGCGTGCTCTCCCGCCGCACACCGGGGGGCCGGTTGACTGAACTGCCTCTCACAGAGGCGGCCGGGCCGCCGGCTCCCCCTCGTACAGTGCGGCGGCCCCCCTCGCGTCGTCTGCCCTGCTGATCTGCCCGACACTCCGCGGCAGGGCGGACGGCGCCGGCCGCGGCGGCGGTCCCGCTCCTGGCGGACACCGCGAGGCAGCACAGGCCCTGGCGATGGGAGGGTTCCGGGCGGGTACCGGCGCAGTGCTTCCCCGACTGCGCCGGTACCCGCGCGCGGTCGTCACGCAGGTGACGAGGAGCGTCGCGGCGCCGGGTTCGGGGCTGGGCGGAAGCACGACGGGGCCCGGGGGCAGCGCCCCCGGGCCCCGGATCCCAGAGGCTCACGCGCCCCGCAGTACCGCTCCCGTGCGCTCCGCCGCCAGCGACACCGCCGCATCCCGTGCGGCCGACGCCTCGTCGACCGTCAGGGTGCGGTCGGGCGCGCGGAACCGCAGCGCGTACGCCAGCGACTTGCGGCCCTCGCCGATCTGCTCGCCGGTGAACACGTCGAACAGCCGGACCGCCTCCAGCAGTTCGCCCGCGCCCTCGCGCAGCGCCGCCTCCACGTCCGCCGCGGGCACGTCGTCCGCGACGACGAGCGCCACGTCCTGCGTGGCCACCGGGAAGGTGGAGATGCTCGGGGCCTGCACGACACCCGCCGCCGCGCCCTCGACCCGGTCCAGGTCCAGCTCCATCGCGCAGGTGCGCTCCGGCAGGCCCAGGGACTTCAGCACGCGCGGGTGCAGCTCGCCGGTGAAGCCGACGGTGTGCTCCTCGCCGTCCACGGCGACCGAGAGGACGGCGCAGCGTCCCGGGTGCCAGGGACCGTACTGGCCCTTGCGGACGATGAGTTCGACGCCTGCCTCGGCCGCCACGGTCCGGGCGGCCTCGACGGCGTCCGCCCAGCCCGCCGGGCGGCCCTTGCCCCACCAGCCGGCCTGCTCACGGGCGCCGGACAGCACGACCGCCGCGTGACGCGGCTGGTGCGGCAGCGCCGCGTTCAGCTCCGCGATCTGCTCGTCGGTCGGACGGCGGTCGACGGGCAGCTGGACCGCCCGCCGCTCCTGGCCGGTCGGCCGGAAGACGAGTCCGGTCTCGAAGAGCGCCAGGTCGTGGCTGCCCCTGCCGTCGTTGCGGCGCAGTGCGCCGAGCAGACCCGGCAGCAGCGTGGTGCGCAGCGCCGGCTCCTCGTCGGAGAGGGGGTTGACGAGCGTGACGACACTGCGGCACGGGTCGTCCGCGTCGAGACCGAGCTGGTCGAAGACCTGCTCGGAGACGAACGGGTAGTTCGGCGCCTCGACGTACCCGGCACCGGCCAGCGCCCGGCCGACCCGGCGGTGCAGCCGCTGCCGGGCGGTGAGGCCGCGGCCGGACGGCGGCGTGGGCAGCGTGGAGGGCAGGTTCTCGTAGCCCTCGAGCCGGATGACCTCCTCGGCGAGGTCGTTCGGGTGGGCGAGGTCGGGGCGCCACGACGGGACGGTGACGACGAGCTCGTCCTGGCCCAGGACGTCGCAGCCGACCTCCTGGAGGCGGCGCACCACGGTCTCGCGCCCGTACGCGACGCCCGCCACCCGGTCGGGGTGGTCGGCCGGCATCGTGACGGTGCGCGGTGCGGCGGCCGCGGTGATCTGGGTGACGCCGGCCTCGGCGGTGCCGCCCGCGAGCAGCACCAGCAGGTCGACGGTTCGCTGCGCGGCGGCGGCCGCGGCCTGCGGGTCGACGCCGCGCTCGAAGCGCTTGGACGCCTCGGAGGACAGCTTGTGGCGGCGCGCCGTGCGGGCGATGGCGACCGGGTCGAAGTGCGCGGCCTCGATCACGACCTCGGTCGTGCCGCTGATCCGACCGGTCTCCGGGTCGGGCTGGGCGTCCGCGATCTCGGTGTTGGCCCCGCCCATGACGCCCGCGAGGCCGATGGGGCCGCGGTTGTCGGTGATGACGAGGTCCTCGGCGTCGAGGACGCGCTTGGTGCCGTCGAGGGTGGTGAGCTGCTCGCCGGGCCGGGCGCGGCGCACCCCGATCGGCCCGTCGACACGGGAGCGGTCGTAGGCGTGGAGCGGCTGGCCGAGCTCGAGCATCACGTAATTGGTGATGTCGACGGCGAGCGAGATCGGTCGCATCCCGGCCTTCTGCAGCCGGCGCTGCAGCCAGATCGGGGAGCGGGCCTCGGGCTCCAGGCCGACGACGGTGCGCGCGGTGAAGCGGTCGCAGCCGACGGGGTCGGAGACCTGGACCTCGTAGCCGTAGGAGTTGGGCGCGGGCACGTCGAGCAGCGCCGGGTCGCGCAGCGGCAGCCCGTAGGCGATGGCCGCCTCGCGGGCGACACCGCGCATCGACAGGCAGTAGCCGCGGTCCGGGGTGACGGCGATGTCGAGGACCTCGTCGACGAGCTCGAGGAGCTCGATCGCGTCGGTTCCGACCTCGTGCTCGGGCGGCAGCACGATGATGCCGCCTCCCCCAGACTCCGTCCGGGGGGACCCCCAGCCGTCGTCGCCCATGCCGAGCTCGTCGCCCGAGCAGATCATGCCGTGGGACGTCCTGCCGTACGTCTTGCGGGCGGAGATCGCGAAGTCACCGGGCAGCACCGCGCCGGGGAGCACGACGACGACCTTGTCGCCGACGGAGAAGTTCCGCGCGCCGCAGACGATCTCCTGCGGCTCACCCGTGCCGTTGGCCTGGCCGACGTCGACGGTGCAGAAGCGGATCGGCTTCTTGAAGCCGTCGAGCTCCTCGATGGTCAGGACCTGGCCGACGACGAGGGGGCCCTTGAGCCCGGTGCCGAGCTGCTCGACGGTCTCGACCTCGAGGCCGGCGGAGATGAGCTTGGCCTGGACGTCACGACCGGTCTCCGTCGCCGGCAGGTCGACGTACTCCCGCAGCCAAGAAAGCGGGACCCGCATCAGATCTCCATCCCGAACGGCCGGGTGAACCGGACGTCACCCTCGACCATGTCTCGCATGTCTTCGACGTTGTGGCGGAACATCAGCATCCGCTCGATGCCGAACCCGAAGGCGAATCCGCTGTACTTCTGGGGGTCGACACCGCAGGCGATGAGCACCTTCGGGTTGACCATGCCGCAGCCGCCGAGCTCGATCCAGCCCTCGCTGGAGCAGGTGCGGCAGGGCCGGTCCGGGTTGCCGACGGACTCGCCGCGGCACACGTAGCAGACCATGTCCATCTCGGCGGACGGCTCGGTGAACGGGAAGAAGTTCGGCCGCAGCCGGGTCTTCATGCCCTCGCCGAACAGCGCCTGGACCATGTGGTCGAGAGTGCCCTTGAGGTCGGCCATGGTCAGGCCCTCGTCGACGGCGAGCAGCTCGACCTGGTGGAACACCGGGGTGTGCGTGGCGTCCAGCTCGTCGGTGCGGTAGACGCGGCCGGGGCAGATCACGTAGACCGGCGGCTCGCGGTCCAGCATCGACCGGACCTGGACGGGCGACGTGTGCGTGCGCAGCACGACGCCGGAGTCCGAGGTGCCGTCGGCGTCGGCGACGAAGAAGGTGTCGTGCTCTCCGCGGGCGGGGTGGTCGGCGGCGATGTTGAGCGCGTCGAAATTGAGCCACTCGGTCTCGACCTCGGGACCTTCGGCCACCTCGTAGCCCATGGCCACGAAGACGTCCTCGATGCGCTCCATGAGCGTGGTCAGCGGGTGGCGGGCACCTGCGGGGACGCGGTCGTAGGGCAGCGTGACGTCGACGGACTCCTCGACGAGCACCCGGGCGTCCCGCTCGGCCTCCAGCTCGGCCTGGCGCGCGGCCAGCGCCTTGCTGACGGCGCCACGGGCCTGGCCCACGCGCTTGCCGGCCTCGGCCTTGGCCTGCGGCGGCAGTGCGCCGATCTCGCGGTTGGCGAGGGAGAGCGGCGAGGTGCCACCGGTGTGCGCGGTCTTCGCGTGGGCGAGCGCTTCGAGGTCGGCGGCGGCGGCGAAGGCGGCGAGCGCCTCGTCCCGCATGCGCTCGATCTCTTCCGGTTTCAGTGCCTCGACCTCAACAGGGTCGTACGACTTATTGGGTGCGGACATCTCTTCCCGTACTTCCGAATGGGCTGGCTGGGGACCCCGCACGTCGACCAGGGACGACCGAGGACGCAAAGGTGCCAAAGGCCGAGTCTAACGGGGTGCGGGGATGCGGATGAGCCCGTGGGCTGCCCGGCGGCCTCTACAGGAGGTGGGCCGGAGTGCCGACGGGCAGGATAAATCGGAACTCGGCGCCGCCGCCGGGTCCCCGGCCGACGGTGATCGTCCCGCCGTGCGCCTCGACGATGCCCTTGACGATGTAGAGGCCCAGCCCGGTGCCGCCGCGCTTGCTCCCCCGCCAGAAGCGGGTGAAGACACGGCCCATCGACTCCTCGGGGATGCCGGGACCCTCGTCGCTCACGGTGACTGCCGTGCCCTTCTCGTCGTCCTTCGCCGGTGCCGGCGCCACCTCGATGGTGACGGTTCCCTCGCCGTGGCGCACCGCATTTTCCAGCAGGTTGCCGAGGACCTGGTCCACCTTGTCGGGGTCGGCCCACAGATCCGGCAGCCCCGGCCGGATGCGGACGAGGAACCGGTCGGGCGCCTGGCCGGCGGCTGTGTGCGCCTGGACGTGGCGGGCGACGGCGGCGGCCATGTCGACGGGCTGGCGCCGGATCTCGAGCCGGCCGGAGTCGATGCGGGATATGTCGAGGAGCTCGGCGATGAGCCGGGTGACCCGGCCCGCGTCGGCGTCGACGGTCTCCAGCATCAGCCGCTTCTGGTCGTCGGTGAACCTCTCCCACTTGGCGAGCAGGGTCGCCGTGAAACCTTTGACGGAGGTCAGCGGGGAGCGCAGCTCGTGGGCGACGGTGGCGATCAGTTCGGCGTGGCTGCGTTCGGTGCGGCGACGGGCCTCGGTGCCGCGGAGGCTGACGACGAGCCGGCGAAGCGGCCCGGTGGGAACGTCGCGCACGTAGCGGGCGGACACGAGGATCTCGCGGCCGCCGGGGAGCAGCAGGTTGCGCTCGGGCTGGCCGACCCGGGTGGAGAGTCCGCCGTAGGGGTCGGTCACCGTCCACCAGCGACGGCCCTTGAGGTCCTCCAGCGGCAGTGCGCGCTCCAGCGGGGCGCCGATGGCGTCGGCCTTGGACACGGCGGTGATGCGCTCGGCGGCCTCGTTGAAGCAGACGACGCGTCCGGTCTCGTCGGCGACGACCAGCCCGTCGGGGAGGTCGTCGGGGTCGATGACGGACATGGCCCCGGACACCTCGGGACCGCCGGTGCGGCACAGGACGGCCTCCGGTGTCCGGTTCGGCCTCTTGGTCCCGACGGTCATGTCCCCGTACCCCACCTCTCCGCTGCCGAGTGGGCCCCGAGCCCGTCACCCTACTAGCTGAACGTGACGTGGCGGACCCCCTGAGCGAGTACTCCCTCAGCGGGCGGCGCCCCGGGCCCCGGCCCGCTGGGCGCGCGCCGAGGCATACAGACATACGGCGGCGGCGGTGGCCAGGTTCAGACTCTCGGCCTTGCCGTGAATGGGGACGCGTACGACGGCGTCGGCGAGGGCGCGGGTCTCCTCCGGCAGGCCCCATGCCTCGTTGCCGAAGATCCAGGCGGTGGGGCCGCCCATGGTCCCGGCGTCGAGCTCGTCGTCGAGGTCGTCGTCGCCCGCGCCGTCGGCGGCGAGTACGCGCACGCCGGCCTCCTTCAGGCCCCGGACGGCCTGTTCCACCGGAACGCCCACGGCGACCGGCAGGTGGAAGTGCGACCCGACCGACGCGCGTACGGACTTGGGGTTGTAGAGGTCGACGGAGGCGTCCGTGAGGACGACGGCGTCGGCACCCGCGGCGTCGGCGCAGCGCAGCACGGTGCCCGCGTTGCCGGGGTCCCGTACGTGGGCGAGGACGGCGACGAGCTTGGGCCGGGCGGCGAGGATGTCCTCGAACGGCGAGTCCAGGAAACGGCACACCCCGACGAGCCCCTGCGGGGTGACGGTCTGGGACACCTCGGCGAGCACGGTGTCGGCGGCGTGGTGCACGCGGGCGCCCGCGGCGCGGGCGGCGTCGACGATGTCGGCGTACCGCTCGGCCGCCTCGACGGTGGTGAACAGCTCGACGAGGGTCGGTTCGCCGCCGGGGCCCCGGTGGGCGACGGCCTCACGGACGGCCTGCGGCCCCTCGGCGATGAACAGCCGGTCCTTCCCCCGGAAGTTCCGCTTGGCGAGCCGCCGGGCGGCGGCGACCCGCGGGGAACGCGGGGAGATCAGCTCGGGGGTGGACATGGGCGCCTGGGGCTCTCTTCCTCGGTCGGCTGGGGGTCGGTCGCGGGGCTCGGTCAAACACACCGGACCCGCAGGCCCTGGGGCCTGCGGGTCCGGTCACGCTCGGTGCGGCCGTCAGGCAGCCTTGGGCGCGTTGACGTCGCTCGGCAGCGCCTTCTGGGCGACCTCGACCAGCGCGGCGAACGCGCCTGCGTCGTTGACCGCGAGCTCGGCCAGGATCTTGCGGTCCACCTCGATGTTGGCGGCCTTCAGACCCTGGATGAAGCGGTTGTAGGTGATGCCGTTGGCGCGGGCAGCGGCGTTGATGCGCTGGATCCACAGCTGACGGAAGTCGCCCTTGCGCTTCTTGCGGTCGTTGTAGTTGTAGACCAGAGAGTGGGTGACCTGCTCCTTGGCCTTGCGGTACAGGCGCGAACGCTGGCCGCGGTAACCGCTGGCCTGCTCGAGGATCGCCCGGCGCTTCTTGTGGGCGTTGACTGCCCGCTTGACGCGTGCCACTTGTTAACTCCTTGTAGCGGGGCCGTGGTGCGTGATCACACGGCCCGGAAACGAATAGGTCCCGGTCCCGGCGTCCCGTCCCCTGCGTCGGGGACGGAGGACGTCACTTGCCGAGAAGCTTCTTGATCTTCGCGGCGTCGCCCGGGGCCATCTCGGCGTTGCCGGTGAGGCGGCGCGTCAGACGGGACGACTTGTGCTCGAGCAGGTGGCGCTTGCCGGCGCGCTCACGGAGCACCTTGCCGGAGCCGGTGATCTTGAAGCGCTTCTTGGCACCGCTGTGCGTCTTGTTCTTCGGCATCGCGCCGTATCTCCTCATCAGTGGCGCTCCCCCGGTGCGGGCACCGGACTGCGGGAGCGTCAGATCTTCGTTGTGGGTTCCGGGCGGGACCGGGGGCCGCCTGTCCGGCTGGCCCCGCGGGTCACCCCTCGGAGGATGTGTCGGCCGGGGCGTCGGCGTCCTGCGAGCCCTGGCGCTCCGCCTTGCGTGCGGCCTGGGCCTCACGCGCCTCGGCCATGGCCTCGGTCTTCTTCTTGTGCGGGCCGAGAACCATGATCATGTTCCGGCCGTCCTGCTTCGGGTTCGACTCGATGAAGCCGAGGTCCTCGACGTCCGCCGCGAGACGCTGCAGAAGACGGAAGCCAAGTTCGGGGCGGGACTGCTCACGACCACGGAACATGATCGTGATCTTGACCTTGTCGCCCTGCTTGAGGAACCGCACGACGTGACCCTTCTTGGTGTCGTAGTCGTGCGGGTCGATCTTCGGCCGGAGCTTCATCTCCTTGATGACCGTGTGCGCCTGGTTCTTGCGCGCCTCACGGGCCTTCATGGCCGACTCGTACTTGAACTTCCCGTAGTCCATGAGCTTGCACACGGGCGGACGGGCGTTCGCCGCGACCTCGACCAGGTCAAGGTCGTACTCCTGCGCAAGCTCCAGGGCCTTGGCAAGCGGAACAATCCCGACCTGCTCGCCGCTGGGACCGACAAGTCGCACTTCGGGAACGCGAATCCGGTCGTTGATGCGGGGCTCGGCGCTGATGGATCCTCCTAAGTAGCACCACACGACCGCCTGGCAGACAGCCGCGTAACGTCTGTTTCGTCAGACCAACCGCGCCGGAACACGAAAAATGCCCCGGACGGGACACAGGCGGCTGCTCCATGAATACCGGAGCACCGCCGCGGTGAACCGCGGGGCGCACATCGGGCGACTCCATCGTCCGTACGGAACGATGGGCGCCGCCTGACCGGTGACCCGCCGCCCGGAGGGCGGCCAGGTGGGAGATCGGAGCCTCCACTTGTGGGCTGGGCACGCAGGTGTCCAGCCGGTCGTCACACAAGGTTAGCAGCTCCCGGGCGATGCGGCTAACCGGTGGCCACGGCGGTGACCTGCGCGGCGGGGCATATCGTGTGCGTCATGAGTGACGCGACCTCCCCCCAAGAGCCCTCCGCCCAGGAGGCCCCCGACTTCGACGCCATGACCCGCGACATCGCGGAGGTCCCCGCGGTCGAGGTGATCGTCACGGTCGCCGTCAACCTGATGAGCGCCGCCGCCGTCAAGCTCGGTCTGACCGAGGACGGCGATGACCACAAGGACCTCGACGAGGCCCGCAAGCTGGTGCACGCGCTGGCGGGTCTGCTCGACGCGAGCACGACCGAGATCAGCTCCTTCCACGCGGCTCCGCTGCGCGACGGACTGAAGTCGCTGCAGCTCGCGTTCCGCGAGGCGTCGCTGGTGCCGGACGAGCCGGGCCAGGGACCGGGCGAGAAGTACACCGGCCCGGTCTACGGCTGACCTGTTCGGAGACCTACTCCCTGACGTAGAAGGGCCCGCCCGGAGGGGTGGCCCCGGCCGGCAGCAGTGCCAGGTCGAGGCCCCGCACCAGGCGGGCCCTCAGTACGTCGTCGGCCGCCAGCGCCTCGGCGACACGTCGCCCCGCCTCGGCCGGGACCGCGTCCGGCGCGAGGACGAGCGCGAGGGTGCCGTCAGCGTCGCGGCCGGGCCCCAGGTGCGCGCGCAGGACGGCGGGCTCGGCGGCCAGCCTGTCGCGCACGGCGGCGGTGACGGCCGGATCGGCGAGGGGGTCGGTGCTGGTGCGGCCCTCGGCGAGGGCGAGCAGGGCGTGTCCGGTCAGCTGGTACGGGACCGGGCCGGCCAGATCGATGACGAGCGTGTCCGCCTTCTCGTGCGCCGCGGCCTGGAGCGCCTGGTGCAGCGGGACGGCGACGGGGCGGGCCTCGGGGTCCCACAGGGCGAGCGAGGCGGTCGAGGTGAACGCGGGCAGGGCGCGGCGATCGCCTGCCGTCAGGGTGGGCACGGCCATGTCGCTGGTCTTCTCGCGGCGCAGCCCGTTCTCGTCCTCCTCGACCTCGCCGAGGACGGCGACGACGGGGACGAGGAGACGTGCGCTCCTGAGCGCCTCCAGCACGGGCCGTTCGGCGGTGCGGTCCTCGGCCCAGGCGGCGAGCGCCGCCTCCAGGGCGGGGTCGGCGGTGCCGTCGTCGTCGGAGAAACCGGGGTCCGGGATGTTCTTGAGCGCCACGCGTCGAGCCTAACGTCCTGCTCGTGACCGCCGGCGCGCGCCTCTCGTCGGACGGGGCCGCGGGTCGCGGCGGCCGCGGTAGGTTGCGGCGGCCGCGGTCGCGGGTTGCGGCGGCCGCGGCGACGGTCCCGGCTCGGGTCAGAAGGAGCCGCCGTGGCTCCGGCGGCCTCCGCTCCAGAGCACGACGGCCGCGGCGAGGGTCAGCACGCCGAGGCCGCCGGTCACGGGGGCGAGCCAGCCTGCCGGTTCGACGCCGTCCTCCTCCGGGTCGGGGCCCCGGCCGAAGTACCGCTCGTCGTAGCCGGACGCGGCCGCCTTCAGGTCGCCGGGGCGCAGCCGCGCACCTTCGGTGATCGCCGCTGCCGGATCGACGAACCCGTAGCCCCGGGAGTCGTCGCGGCCGCCCTCGGGGGCGTTGCGGGCCGTGTCGCGCAGGAGCTTCTTGATCTGGGCCGGGGTGAGGTCCGGGTGGGCGGACCGGACGAGGGCGACGGCGCCCGAGACGAAGGCCGCGGCGGCGCTGGTCCCCCAGCCCTGGTAGTACTTCCGGTCCGGGTCGGCGAGCACGATGTCGACGCCGGGGGCGCTGACCGTGGCGTACCAGCGGCGGGTGGAGAAGGAGGCGTGCGTCCCGAAACGGTTGACCGCCGTCACCGCGATCACGCCCGGGTAGGCGGCGGGGTAGGAGATGTGGTCACCCTTCTCGCCGCCGTTGCCCGCGGAGGCGACGACGACGGCGCCCTTGGAGAGGGCGTACTGGACGGCGGCGTCCTCGCCCGCCTCTGGGTGGGCCGACTCGCTGTCGTCGCCGAGCGAGAGGTTGATGACGTCGGCACCTTGGTCGGCCGCCCAGCGGATGCCCTGGGCGAGGGCCGTGCCACGGGACTTGCGGGCCCGGTCACGCGCCTTGTCGCCGCCTTCGAGGATGACGCGGACGGGCAGGATCTTCGCCTCCGGGGCGATGCCCATCACGCCGGCCTCCTGGCCGGGGCCGTGCCCGTGGGCGGCGATGATGCCCGCCATCGCGGTGCCGTGACGGGCCCAGGGGCGGTCGCCGCGCTGGGCGCCGAAGCCGATGAAGTCCTTGCCGGGCAGCACGGATCCCGCGAGGTCGGGGTGCTGGTCGTCGACGCCCGTGTCCAGGACGGCGACCGTGATGCCCTCGCCCTTGGTCGTCTGCCAGGCCTGGTCGGTGTGGAGGGCGTCCAGGCTCCACTGCTGGGCGCGGATCGCGTCGGCGTGCGCGGGCGTCGCGGCGGGCAGCACGGCGAAGGCCGCGGCGACGAGTGCGGCGCTGAGGCGGTGGCGGCGCGGGTGGAGACGGCGAGGGCGCGGGACGCGCGGGAGGCTCATTCGGTCTCCTCCGTGGCACGGCCGACGGCGGTCCGCAGGCCCCGTTCGATGCGGTCGGCGATGCCGGCGGCGTCGTGGCCGAGCCCGGACTGGGCGGGGGCGGTCGTCGCGCCGTCCGCCTTGGCCTCGTCGGCGGGCTGCGGGTCGGGGACGGGGCGGCCGTCGGCGAACCCGGAGACGGCGTAGACGACGACGGGCGCCTCGGTCACGACGTCGACGGTCCAGCTGGCACGCTGCTCGTCGCCGAATCCGGCCGCGACCGTGCCCTTGGCCGGCAGCGTGCGGGGCATCAGGTCGGTGCGCTCGCCGAGCCCTTCGGTGGCGAACCGGTTGTGCAGCGCGAGCATGCCGTCCTGCTCGGCCTCGGTGAAGACGAGGCCGACCGTGGTGACGCTGCTCGCGGTGGCGTCGGTGTACGTGGCGCGCACGACACGGGCGCAGCCGACCGGCTCCAGCGTCTTGACGAGCAGTGGGTCGAGCGCGGGTGCGCAGCCGCTGTCCGGGGCGACGGCGATCCGCGTCCAGACGCGGTCGGCCCCGCCGGGTCCGGCGCCGTTGCCCTTGAGGGTGGGCGGGAACAGCTTGTCCACGGGGACGCTGTGCCACATGGCGCGCACCTTCGCGTAGGTGTCGCGCTCGGCGGTGTCGGCGCTGGAGTCGCCGGTGAGCCACAGGCCGGTCACGGCGCCGCCGATGAGCCCGAGCCCGAGGACGACGCAGGCGACGGCGCCGACGGTCCGCGCGGGGTGCCGGGTGCGTACGGGCCGCAGCCGCGTGGTCAGTTCGGTGGGGGCCTCGGGCGGGGCCCAGTGGTTGGCGGGCGGTCGGGGCGCACCGGGCCGCGGCGTCATGTCGACGTGTCCGACGGGCCTTCGTCGCGGCACGGGGGGCACGACCGGCGGCTGCGCTGCGGGGGCGGGTACCCGTCGGGGTCCGGGCGCCGGGGCGGTGGGACGCAGGCGGGTGGTGGTCTCCTCCGGGATGCTCCCGTCCCCCGGCGGGGCCCAGGGAGCACCGGCGGTCGCGGGCGGCATGGGGCGCTCGGGGGACACGGCGGGGCGGGGCGGGCTCGTCCGGGGCGTGTCCGGGGCGGATGCGGGCGGCGGAGTCGCCGCCCCGGCGGCAGGCGCGGGCGTGGCGGCCTGCGGTGGCGGCGCCGACGGCCCGGCCGGAGCGGGCACGGCCCGGGCGGCATGTGGGGGCACTCCGGTCGCGGGCGCGGCGGCGTCGCGAGCGGCGGGCGGCGTGGTTCGCTGCGGGGTCACGCCCGGACGCGACGGGGGCGCCGGAGCGGCAGGCGCGGGCTGCGGCGTGCGCGGGGCGGACTCGGCACGGGAGCCGTCACCGGAACGGTCGGCGCCAGGCGCGGTCGTGCCGGGGCGCGGCGTCGCGGCAGCGGCGGCAGGCGGCTGTGCGGCGGGCGTGCCGGACGCGGCCGCGGGCTGACGGGGCTGACCTGATGGGGCAGCCGTGTCCGCCGCGCGATGTGCGGTGCGCTGGGGCGCCACCGTCTGGGGCGCCACCGTGGGGCCGGAGCCGCCGGACCGGTCCTGGGAGGGCACGGCAGACCCGGGCGCGGCCGGAGCCGGCGTGGACGCCGGAGCGGTCGCGGCCACGGATGCGGATGCCGGAGCGGGCGCCCCCGGCGCGGCACTGGGCGGCAGCGAGGAGGGCGGGTCCGGGGTGGACGGTTCGGGTGGGAGGATCGCGTCGGCGATGCGGGAGCGGGGCGGGGGCTGGGCACCGGAAGGGCGTTGTGCCTCCGTGCTCATTCCGCCCCCCGTTGCTCGACACGTACCACCGACGGATCACCGTTCGGGGCAGGCCTGTTCGCCACCTCGTGCAGGCCACTGTGCATGTCACTCTAACGGGCTGCGCTGGGCCGGACCGCCATGCGGCGGGGGGTCCGGGGGATCTGCCCAGAACATCCCCTACCCCGGGGTAAACCGGTCTGGCAAGCTCGGCCCATGACTCCCCGTGCCGCAGACCGGGCCCGCTACGACAAGGCCACCGCGCATCTGGACGCCCCTGTCGCGATCGTCGACCTCGGGGCGTTCGACGCCAACGCCGACGACCTCGTCCGCCGGGCCGCAGGCAAGCCGATCCGGGTGGCGAGCAAGTCGGTCCGGTGCCGGGCCCTGTTGGAGCGCGTCCTGGCACGCGACGGCTTCGCCGGGATCATGTCGTTCACCCTGGACGAGTCCCTGTGGCTGGCGCGAGCCGGATTCGACGACGTGCTGCTCGCGTACCCGTCCGCGGACCGGTCCGGTTTCGCGGAGCTCGCGGGCGATCCCAAGCTTGCCGGGGCCGTGACGGTGATGGTCGACGACCTCGCCCAGCTGGAGCTCATCGACCGGTCCCGTGGCGGCGGCAAGGAGGAGATCCGGGTCTGCCTGGAGCTGGACACGGCGCTGCACCTGCTCGGCGGCCGGGTGCGGATCGGCGCCCGCCGGTCGCCGATCCGCGAGCCCGCCCACATGGCCGAGATCGCCCGGTCCGTGGCACGGCGGCCGGGTTTCCGGCTGGTGGGCCTGATGGCGTACGAGGGTCACATCGCGGGGGTGGGTGACTCGGTCGACGGTTCGCCGCTGCGGTCGCGGGCCGTACGGCTCATGCAGCGCGCCGCGCGGGTGGAGCTCGCCGCCCGGCGGGCGGCCGTGGTGCGGGCGGTGCGTGCGGTGGAGCCCGATCTGGAGTTCGTCAACGGCGGCGGGACGGGGAGCGTCCAGCACACGGCGGAGGAGGACGCGGTCACGGAGATCGCGGCCGGTTCGGGCCTGTACGTGCCGCGACTGTTCGACAACTACACCTCCTTCTCCGGGCGTCCGGCCGCACTGTTCGCACAGCCCGTCGTCCGCCGGCCGGGTGTGGGGGTCGTGACCGTGCTCGGCGGGGGCTATCCCGCGTCGGGGGCGGCCGGGCCGGACCGGCTGCCGGTCCCCCACCTCCCGGAGGGCCTGCGTTACGACCCCAAGGAGGGGGCGGGCGAGGTGCAGACCCCGCTGATCGGGCACGCTGCCGACGATCTGCTGATCGGCGACAAGGTGTGGTTCCGCCACGCGAAGGCCGGTGAGCTGTGCGAGCGCTTCGACACCCTGCACCTGGTCGAGGGCGAGCGGGTGACGGGCACGGCGCCGACCTACCGGGGTGAGGGACGAACCTTCCTGTAGCGGTCGGCATGACGAGGTCAGTACGCCACGGTGAACCGTGCCCGCCGGTGCCTGGGCCGCTCCGCCTCGTCCAGCAGGGCCACGGCGAAGTCCTCCATGGATATGGCGGAGCGGCCCTCGTCGTCGACGAGCAGTTCGTCGCGGCCCAGCCGGTAGTCACCGGTGCGCTCGCCCGGCTCGAGCAGGGCGGGCGGGCTCAGGTACGTCCAGTCCGCGTCGGACGCGAAGGCCCGGCAGGCATCGAGCTGCGCGGCGCAGGCGGCGGCGATCGGCCCCAACTCCGAGGGGAAGCCGGGCCCTTCGGCCAGGGTGAGCGGCCCCTTGCCAGGGAGCGTGAGCGATGCGGCGCCGCCGACGAGGAGGAGCCGTACACCAGTGCGGGTGACTCCTGCGAGCAGCGCCTCGGCGGTCGCCACCAGCTCCCGCTCACGGCCGGGCGCGGGTCTCGTCGCGCTGATCACGAGGTCCTGCCCGGCACTCGCGCGGGCGACGACGTCCGGGTCGGCGGCGTCGGCCACGTGGGGTCGGGCCCGGTGGGGGAGGTCCGCGAAGCGAGCCGGGTCCCTGACGACAGCGGTGACGTCGTGTCCCCGGGAGAGCGCCTCGGTCACGGTCCTTCGTCCGACGTTCCCCGCGGCTCCGAAGACGGTCATGCGCATGGCTGGGCTCCTCGCTGTCGTGCCCCCTGGCCGGTGGGGGTCGGGGTACTGCCGTGGCCGGCGGCCCCGGCCGAGGACGGGACGGGCTGAGGCACGGCGGCGGAAGGGGCTGCCGTACGAGGGGATGGCTGCCTCTGCGTCTGCGCGGCTATGAGGGCGGCGACGACGACGATGCCGCCGACGGCCTGGAGGCCGTTGAGCCGCTCGCCGGCGACGATCAGGCCGAGCACGGTCGCGACGAGCGGACTCAGGAGCCCGAGGAAGGACACCGCGGTCGGCGGCAGTGCGCGGATCCCTCGGAACCAGAGCGCATAGGCGACGGCCGCGCCGATGAGTGACAGGTAGGCGTAACCCAGCACGTTCTGCGTGGTCAGGCCGGCCGGGGGCGGACCCTCGACGAGCAGCGCCACCGGAAGGAACAGCAGTCCGCCGGCGACGAGCTGCCACCCGGTCGTGGCGAGCAGCGGTGCGGGCGAGGTCCACCGCTTGGCGAGGACCACTCCGGTGGCCATGACCAGGGCGCCTCCGAGGGCGGCGGAGACGCCGATCGCGTCCAGCCGGGCGTCGGCCTGCAGGACGAGCAGGCTCACGCCCGCGATGCCCGCGACCCCCGCGAGCGCGGTGCGCCGGGTGAGCCGGTCCCCGAGGATCGCGGCGGACAGTCCTGCGGCGAACAGGGGCTGCACGGCGCCCACGGTGGCCGCGACTCCGCCCGGCAGCCGGTAGGCCGCGACGAAGAGGAGCGCGAGGAACACGCCTATGTTCAGCGCGCCGAGAACGAGCGCACGCCACCACCAGATGCCCCGCGGCAGCCGCCGCGTGACGGCCACGAGCAGCAGGCCCGCGGGCAGTGCGCGGATCACCGCGGCGAGCAACGGGCGCCCGGGCGGCAGCAGCTCGGTCGTGACGAGATAGGTGGTGCCCCAGATGGCCGGAGCAAGCGCGGTCAACAGCACGACGCCGAGTCGGCCGTTTCTCAATTGATTGCTTAGCACTAAGCCAAAGTAACTCATCACTAAGAGATTCGCTAGACTCTTTTCATGACAGACCACGTGGATCTCGTAGTGAGGCAGTGGCGAGCCCAGCGCCCCGACCTCGACGTGTCGCCCATGGCGGTGATCGGGCGCCTGACGCGGCTCTCCCGCCTCATCGCGTCGGAGCTCGGGCAGACCTTCGCCGCCCACGGCCTGGACAGGGCCTCCTTCGACGTCCTCGCCACGCTGCGGCGCAGCGGGCCCGAGCACCGCCTCACCCCGGCGGCGCTGACGCGATCGGCGATGGTCACCTCGGGGGCCATCACCCAGCGCCTGGACCGTCTTCAGGCGCGGGGCCTGGTCACCCGCACCCCGAGCGCCTCGGACGGGCGCGTCGTGCACGTCTCGCTCACCGACGAGGGCCTGGCGCTCGTCGACCGGGTGCTCCCCGACCATCTGGCCACCGAGAACCGGGTCCTGGGAGCGCTGGACGAGAGCGGCCGCCACACCCTCGCCGGCCTGCTGCGCGAGTTGCTGGAATCGCTCGGCGACACCGTCCCGGCGGACACCACGGGCTATGCCGAGACGCCGGATTATGAGAACGAGTTCTGCGAAAAACCGTCGCAGGACTTCGGCGAGGGGCCCCTCCGCATCGAGTACGCGGGCCACGGCGACGTGCGGCCGCGGCGCGGCGGCGGGCGCCCGAAGGTGATCGACGACGAGATGCTGGCCACCGCCCGCGCGCTGCGCGACCAGGGTGTGCCGGTCTCCGAGATCGCCGGCCGGCTCACCATCCGGACGGGGAAGAACGCGGGCCGGCACCCGTCCGTCGCCTCGCTCTACCGCGCGCTCGCCGAGTGACCCTCACGCGGTCCCCGATGCACCGTCAGAGCCCGTCGCCTGGTGCACCGTCACATCCCAGCGCGCGGTGCACCGTCACACCCCATCCGCCGGTGCACCGTCATGCGTTCACCCGGTGCGCCGGGCAGGTGCGTCAGCCGGGGCCGATGGTGCTGCCGACGCCGCCGCTGGTGGCGTCGCCGATCGGGCGGATGCTGGACGCGATCCTGTCCATGTCGGCGAGCGGGGGTCCGTCCGGTCCGGCGTCGAAGGCGAAGCGCACGACGACCAGCGCCTCCGTGCCCGTGTGGGACGGGAAGACGAGCGACTGCACATAGCCGCCGGGGCCCGCTCCCGTGACGACCCGCCAGCGCACGAGGTACCCGGAGCGCCCGGCGACGGCGAAGTTCTGCGACTTCACGACGGTGTGCGACGTGATGCCGCCGTGGATGCGGGTGCCGAGCGCGTCCTCGTCGTACGCCTCCTCGGCCGCCTTCTCGATGTCCTGCTCGGCCACGGCCTTCGGTGTGCCGTCACCGCCGGACTGGGTGGCCGTCATGGAGGTCACCCGGCCGTGCCGGCAGATCGACGAACCGCCGCCCGGACAGTCGTAGGTCTCGTCCGTGTACATCGTCGTGCCGGAGCCGAGAGCGCTGCTCGACTTCTCCCAGCCCTCGGGGATGGGCATGGTGATGCCGTTGAGCTGGTCGACGAGCTCCGTGGAGTCCTCGTCGGCGGTCGCGGTGGGCGACGCGCTCTGCTCCGGCCCCGAGGTCGCCGGGACGGAAGCGGCCGTGGTGGCCGGCGCGGCGTCGGGCGTGTCCGGATCGTCGTCGATGAGCAGCACGGCGCCTGTGACGAGCGCGGCGACGAGCACGGCGCCCGCGGCGGCCAGCGCGACGACCCGGCGCCTGCCACCGCCCGGGCCACCGGCCGCGAGGTGCTGGGGCACGATGGGGGGCCCGAATCCACCGCCCGGGCCCTGTGACAGGGCACCGGGGCCGTAGGCCGGCTGCCCGGGTCCGTGCACCGGCATCTGCGCGGGTCCGTACGCCTGCGCCCCGGTGTCCGACGGCCCCTGGGCCGCGCGCGTGTGCGCGGCCCAGGCCGAGCCGTCCCACCACCGTTCGGTGCCGGGCCCCTGCGGGTCCGGATACCAGCCGGGAGGGGTCGTCATGCTCATCCGGACACCCTATGCGCGGCACCGGCGCGCACTACACAGGGGTGACGTACGCCCCCGCGATACCGCCGTCGACCAGGAAGTCGGTGGCGTTGACGAACGACGAGTCGTCGCTGGCGAGGAACGCCACCGCGGCGGCGATCTCCTCCGCCTCCGCGAACCGCCCGACCGGAATGTGCACCAGGCGGCGCGCGGCCCGCTCCGGGTCCTTGGCGAACAGCTCCTGGAGAAGCGGGGTGTTGACCGGCCCGGGGCACAGCGCGTTCACCCGGATGCCCTCCCTGGCGAACTGCACGCCGAGTTCGCGCGACATCGCGAGCACGCCGCCCTTGGACGCGGTGTACGAGATCTGCGAGGTCGCGGCGCCCATGCGGGCCACGAACGAGGCGGTGTTGATGATCGAGCCCTTCCCCTGCTGCCGCATGTAGGGGATGGCTGCCTTGCAGCACAGGTAGACCGAGGTCAGGTTGACCTCCTGGACGCGCTTCCACGCCTCCAGGCCCGTCTCCAGGATCGAGTCGTCGTCGGGCGGCGAGATGCCCGCGTTGTTGAAAGCGATGTCGACGCTGCCGTAGGTGTCGTACGCCGTCTTGAACAGCGCCTCGACCTGCTCGGCGTCGGTGACGTCGACGCGTACGAACGTCCCGCCGACCTCGTCGGCAGCCGCCTTGCTGGCGGTCTCGTCGATGTCGCCGCAGACGACGTTCGCGCCCTCGGCGGCCAGTCGGCGCGCTGCGGCGAGACCGATGCCGCTGCCGGCGCCGGTGATGACTGCGGTGCGGCCCACGAGGCGGCGGCAGATGGGGGTGTCAACGGTCATGGGTGCTCAGGCCTCCGTGCTGATGAAGACGTTCTTGGTCTCGGTGAAAGCGGTGAGGGCGTCGGGGCCGAGTTCGCGGCCGAGGCCGGACTGCTTGTAGCCCCCGAACGGCGTCCAGTAGCGGACGCTGGAGTGGGAGTTGACGGACAGGTTGCCCGCCTGGACCGCCCGTGAGACGCGCAGCGCACGGCCCACGTCGCGGGTCCAGATCGAACCGGACAGTCCGTACTCGGTGGCGTTGGCGAGCCGTACGGCGTCCTCCTCGTCCTCGAACGGGAGCACGGCGGCCACGGGCCCGAAGACCTCTTCGCAGGCGGCGGGCGCGTCGGGCGCGAGGTCGGTGAGGAGCGTCGGCGGGAACCAGAAGCCGGGCCCCTCGGGGGCGGTGCCGCGGATCGCCTTCGCGTCGTCGGGGACGTAGGACCGTACCCGGTCCAGCTGGGTCCGGGAGATCAGGGGCCCCATCTGTGTCTTCTCGTCCGACGGGTCTCCGACGACCACGGACTCGATCGCGGGTGCGAGCAGGTCGAGGAAGCGGTCGTACACGGAGCGCTGCACGAGGATGCGGGTGCGGGCGCAGCAGTCCTGGCCGGAGTTGTCGAGGAACGACATCGGGGTGGCCGCCGCCGCGGCGTCGAGGTCGCTGTCGGCGAAGACGATGTTGGGGCTCTTGCCGCCGAGTTCGAGGGTCACCCGCTTCACGCGGTCGGCGCACTTGGCCATGATCTGCTTGCCGACCCGGGTCGACCCGGTGAACACGATCTTGGCGACGCCCGGGTGCTCGACCAGGGTGTTGCCCGCCACGTCCCCGGCGCCCGGCAGCACCTGGAACAGGTGCTCGGGAAGACCCGCCTCCAGCGCGAGTTCCGCGAGGCGCAGCGCGGTGAGCGGGGTGGTCTCGGCGGGCTTGAGCAGTACGGCGTTGCCGGCGGCGAGCGCGGGGGCGGTGCCCCAGGCGGCGATCGGCATGGGGAAGTTCCACGGCGCGATGACGCCGACGACACCGAGCGGTTCGAGGACGGTGATGTCCAGGCCGCCGGGGACGGGGATCTGGCGGCCGTTCAGGCGCTCCACTCCCCCGGCCGCGTAGTCGAACAGGTCGCGGGCGTTGCCCGCTTCCCAGCGCGCGTTGCCGATGGTGTGCCCGGCTTCGAGGACTTCGAGCCGCGCCAGTTCCTCGACGTGGCCGTCGACGACCGCGGCGAATCGGCGCAGCAGCCTCGCCCGGTCGGCGGGGGTGGCTGCCGCCCACTGCCGCTGGGCCGCGGTGGCGCGGGCGACGGCGGCGTCGACCTCGGCGGCCGTGGTCGCGGGGACGGTGCGCACGACCTCTTCGGTGGCGGGGTTCAGTACGTGGTGCTGGGCGGTCAAGGAGGCCTCACATGCGTTCGAAGGAGCGGCGGAGCTCCCAGTCGGTGACCGCTGCGTCGAAGGCTTCGAGTTCGACGCGCGCCATGTTCCGGTAGTGGGCGACGACCTCGTCGCCGAAGGCGGCCTTGGCGATGGGGCTGTTCTCCCAGAGCTCGGCGGCCTCGCGCAGGGTGGTCGGGACGTGTTCGTAGTCGGCGGTGTAGGCGTTGCCGGCACACGCGTCGGGCAGTTCGAGCCGCTGCTCGATGCCGTGGAGCCCGGCCGCGACGAGACCGGCGACGGCGAGGTGCGGATTGACGTCGCCGCCGGGCAGCCGGTTCTCGAACCGCATCGAGCGGCCGTGTCCCACGACGCGGAGCGCGCAGGTGCGGTTGTCGTAGCCCCAGGCGACGGCCGTCGGGGCGAAGGTGCCGGGCTGGAAGCGCTTGTAGGAGTTGATGTTCGGCGCGTACAGCAGGGAGAAGTCGCGCAGGGCGGCGAGCTGGCCCGCGAGGAAGTGGCGCATCACGGGCGACATGCCGCCCGGCCCGTCGCCCGCCATGACGTTGGTGCCGGCCTCGTCGATGGACTGGAGCGACAGGTGGATGTGGCAGGAGTTGCCCTCGCGCTCGTTGTACTTGGCCATGAAGGTGAGCGAGACGCCCTCCTGCGCGGCGATCTCCTTGGCGCCCGTCTTGTAGACGGCGTGCTGGTCGCAGGTGACCAGGGCCTCGTCGTACTTGAAGGCGATCTCGTGCTGGCCGGGGTTGCACTCCCCCTTGGCGGACTCGACGGTCAGTCCGGCCGCCGCCATCTCGTTGCGGATCCGGCGCAGCAGGGGTTCGATGCGGCCGGTGCCGAGGACGGAGTAGTCGATGTTGTACTGGTTGGCCGGGGTGAGGCCGCGGTAGTCGCGGTCCCACGCCTGTTCGTAGGTGTCCTTGAAGACGATGAACTCCAGCTCCGTGCCCACGTGCGCGGTGTACCCGTGCTCGGCCAGGCGCTCCAGCTGGCGGCGCAGGATCTGGCGGGGCGCGGCGGCGACGGGCGAGCCGTCGTTCCACGCGAGGTCGGCGACGAGCAGTGCGGTGCCCTCGTTCCACGGGACGCGGCGCAGCGTGGTGAGATCGGGGTGCATGGCGAAGTCGCCGTACCCCCGCTCCCAGGAGGACATCTCGTAGCCGTCGACGGTGTTCATCTCGGCATCGACGGCAAGGAGGTAGTTGCAGCCCTCCGTGCCGTGTTCGACGACCTCGTCGAGGAAGAAGGGTGCGGCGAACCGCTTGCCCTGGAGCCGTCCCTGCATATCGGGGAAGGCCAGGACGACTGTGTCGATCTCGCCGCTCGCGACGAGGGCGCGCAGCTCCTCGACGGCGAGTGGTGGTGTGCGGTCTGCCACGGGATTACGCCTCCTTGGGTCAGCCGGGAGTCATAAGGTATTGCTGAAGACCATTGCTTGGGAAGGGGAAACGGCGAGGTGGCGAAGACAGGCGGGACGACGGACGGGCCGGCCGACCGGCTCACCCCCGTGCTGCGCCCCGTACGCGCGGGCAACGGCTTCGAGGAGGCGCTCGAGCAGATCCTCCAGCTGTTGCGGCTCGGGCTGGTCTCCGGCGGCGAGCGGCTGCCCGCGGAGCGGGAGCTGGCCGAGCGGATGGGCATCAGCCGGGTCACGCTGCGCGAGGTGCTCAAGGTGCTGACCGATCAGGGCCTGGTGGAGAGCCGGCGGGGCCGCTACGGCGGAACGTTCGTGCTGCACCGGCCGGACAGCCAGGGCGAGGACGAGCTGCGCCGGCGGCTCGCGGGTGTGGACGTGGACGACACCCTGCGCTTCCGGGAGGTGCTGGAGGTGGGCGCGGCCGGACTGTGCGCGACGCACGGACTGACCGACGGGGGCGCCGAACGGCTGCGCACGGCGCTGGCGGCGACGCACGACGCACCGCTCGCGGAGTACCGCAGACAGGACACGCTGCTGCACCTGACGCTGGCCGAGTTGTCGGGCTCGCCCAGTCTGACCGCGCAGTACGCCGCCGTGCGGGCGAAGCTGAACGATCTGCTCGACTGCATCCCGCTGCTCGTGCGGAACCTGGAGCACTCACAGCACCAGCACGCGGCACTCGTCGAGGCGGTCCTGGAGGGAGACGCGGACGCGGCGCGCGAGGTGATGCGGGAGCACTGCGAGGGCACGGCGGCGCTGCTGCGCGGCTTTCTGCCCTGAGAGGCGGGCGCGCGCGAGGGGCGGCGCCGGCAGGGTGGCCGCGGACCGGTCCACAGGGCACTGGCGGGCGTCGGACAGGGGGGCCGAGGGCCGATCCGTAACCTCGGCTTTACCCAGAGGGCTTGCGCTGCCGCCGGAGTGCCGCAAAGGTGTCCGCACAAACCTTTGACCTGAGCGACCTGAGCCAGGAGCGACCCATGGCTGAAGGCACCACCTCGCGCACCCCGTCCCCCGCGCCCTCCTCGGCCGAGCCCGTGGGGGACGCCTATCTGAACCGCCGCACCCTGCGCAGGGGCAGCGCCGGCTGGCTGCTCCTGACCGGTCTCGGCGTCGCGTACGTCGTCTCCGGCGACTTCTCCGGCTGGAACATCGGCCTGTCCAAGGGCGGCTTCGGCGGACTCGCCGTCGCCACCCTGCTGATGGGCGCGATGTACGCCTGTCTCGTCTTCGCCCTCGCCGAACTGTCCGCGATCCTGCCGACCGCGGGCGGCGGTTACGGCTTCGCCCGTCGAGCGCTCGGCACGTGGGGCGGTTTCCTCACCGGCACGGCGATCCTCATCGAGTACATCCTCGCGCCCGCCGCGATCTCGATCTTCATCGGCGACTACGTCGAATCCCTCGGACTGTTCGGCCTGGAGTCCGGCTGGCCGGTCCATCTCGCCTGCTTCGCGATCTTCATCGGCATCCACCTGTGGGGCGTCGGCGAGGCGCTGCGCTTCAGTCTGGTCGTGACGGCCATCGCCGTCGCCGCCCTGCTGATCTTCGCCCTCGGCGCGCTCACCGAATTCCACGCGGGCGGCCTGGACGACATCCCGGTCGACAAGGACGCCTTCGGCGCGAATTCGTGGCTGCCGTTCGGTCTGCTCGGCATCTGGGCCGCCTTCCCGTTCGGCATGTGGTTCTTCCTCGGCGTCGAGGGGGTGCCGCTCGCGGCGGAGGAGGCCAAGGACCCGGTGCGCTCGATGCCGCGTGCGCTGGCGATCTCCATGGGCATCCTGGTCCTGCTCGCGGTGCTGACGTTCTTCGCCTCGACCGGCGCGCGCGGCTCGGCCGCCATCCAGGAGGCGGGCAACCCGCTGGTCGTGGCCCTCCAGGGGGACGGCGACCCGACCCCGCTCAGCCGCTTCGTGAACTACGCCGGCCTCGCCGGTCTCGTCGCCTCCTTCTTCTCCCTGATCTACGCGGGCTCCCGGCAGCTCTTCGCCCTGTCCCGGGCCGGGTACCTGCCGCGGTTCCTGTCGCTGACCAGCCGGCGCAAGTCCCCGTACCTGGGGCTGCTGATCCCCGGCGCGATCGGCTTCGCGCTGGCGGCGGGGACCGGGAACGGCGCGCGGATGCTGAACATCGCGGTCTTCGGCGCCACGATCAGCTACGCGCTGATGGCCCTCTCCCACATCGTGCTGCGCCGCCGCGAACCCGAACTCCCCCGCCCCTACCGGACTCCCGGCGGTGTCGTCACCTCGTCCGTCGCCTTCGTGCTGGCACTGTCCGCGCTGGTGGCGACGTTCCTGGTGGACAAGGACGCCGCCTTCACGGCGCTCGCCGTCTACGCCGTGGCCCTCGCCTACTTCGCGTTCTACAGTCGGCACCGGCTGGTGGCGCAGGCGCCCGAGGAGGAGTTCGCCGCGCTGGCGGCGGCCGAGGCCGAGCTCGAACGGAAGTGAACGCAGTGCACGTGTCGCGTGGGTCCAAGCCGCTCATCGGTGTCAGCACCTACCTGGAGGCGTCCGCGCGGTGGGGTGTGTGGGACATGTCCGCCGTGCTGCTGCCGGCCGCTTATCCCCGGCTGGTCCAGGCGGCCGGCGGCCTCGCCGCGATGCTCCCGCCCGACGACCCGGCGGCCGCCGGATCGGTGGTCGCCCGGCTCGACGGCCTGGTCGTCGCGGGCGGCCCCGACGTGGAACCGGAGCGGTACGGCGCCGAACGCTCGCCCCGCACGGGCCCGCCGGCTCCCGAGCGCGACACCTGGGAACTGGCGCTGATCCGGGCCGCGCTGGCTTCCGGGACACCGCTGCTGGGCATCTGCCGCGGCATGCAGCTGCTGAACGTGGGCCTCGGCGGGACGCTGGTCCAGCACCTGGACGGCCACATCGGGCCGGACGGGGCGCTGGGTGTGTTCGGCGAGCACGCGGTGAAGCCGGTGCCGGGGACGCTGTACGCGGGGATCGTGCCGGAGGCCGCACCGGTGCCGACGTACCACCACCAGGCGGTGGACCGCCTGGGAGAGGGCCTGGTCTCGTCCGCGTACGCGGAGGACGGCACGGTGGAGGCGGTGGAGAGGCCGGGCGACGCGTGGGTGCTGGGTGTTCAGTGGCATCCGGAGATGGGCACGGACGTCCGGGTGATGTCGGCGCTGGTGGACGCGGCGGCGGGGTAGCGCTGCGCGGGGCCCTTTCCCCACCCCGCCCCTTCCCGAACCGGGGCAAGCCCCGGACCCCGTACCGCGCTTCGCGCGGTGTCCTCGAACGCCGGACGGGCTGATCTCGCTCCGTCACCCGACCCCTACCACGGTGCCCGCGTCAGCGAGAGCAGGTCGCGGGCCGGGCCCGCGGGGCGTTGGCCGTGGGGCCAGACGGCCCGCAGGTCGCGGTCGAGACGCACCCCCTCCACCGGGATGCGGACCAGGCGGCGCGACGCCAGCTCCTCCGTCACCGCCAGCTCGCTGAGCACCGCCGGACCCGCCCCGCTCACCGCCGCCGCCTTCACCGCGGTCGTCGAGGCCAGTTCCAGGAGCGGGTCGGACAGCCCGCCGTACCGGGACAGCGCGGAGTCGAGGACCTGCCGCGTACCGGAGCCGCGTTCGCGCAGGACGAGCGGCGAGGCGGCCAGTTCCTCGGGGGTGAGGGCGGCGCGCCGCCGCCTCGCCCACGCGTGGGCCGGCGCGGCGACCACGAACAGGCGGTCGTGGCCGATGATCGCCCCGTCCAGCCCCTCCGGGACCGCCAGGCCCTCGACGAAGCCCAGGTCCGCCTCCCCCGTGAGCAGCCGCTCCGCGACCGCCGCGGAGTTCCCTGCGAGCAGCGAGACGGCCGTGCCGGGGCGCTCGGCGCGCAGCGCGATCAGCCAGCCGGGCAGGAGGTACTCGGCGATCGTCATGCTCGCGGCCACCCGCAGCCGGGAGTCACGACGCCCCCGCAGCGCCTGCGCCCCCGCGTCGAATGCCTCGGCCGCCTCGACGACCCGGCGCGCCCAGTCGGTCACGAGCGCCCCCGCCTCGGTGAGCCGGGAGCCGCGCGGTGAGCGGTCGACGAGGGCCACGCCGAGCTGGCGTTCCATGGAGCGGATGCGGCTGCTGGCCGCCGGCTGGGTGATGCCCAGCTCGCGGGCGGCACGCCCCAGGCTGCCGTGCCGGGCGACCGCGAGCAGCAGTTCGAGCGCTCCCAGGTCGGGCACGCGGTGGGCGAGCGGCACACGCTCCTCGTCACTCATAAGACCAGTTTATGAGGTGATAGGTGAATGGTCCCTGGTGGGCCGGGCGAGCAGACGCCAGGGTGACGCCATGGTCACCGTCGCCCATACCCGCAGCCGCCTGTCCGCCTCACCCCGGCGCCCGCTCGTGGTGCGGCTGCCGTCCGTCAGGGAGCTCGGCCCGAACTGGTACGCGGCGGTCATGGGGACCGCGATCGTCGGCACGGCCGGCGACGCGCTTCCGGTGCGCCTCCCGGGGCTGCACACCGTGTGCGTCGCCGTGTGGGCACTGTCGGCCGTGCTGCTGACGGTCCTGCTGGCGGCCCGTGCCGCGCACTGGGTCCGTCACAGTGACCGGGCCCGCGCGCACCTGCTCGACCCGGCCGTCGCGCCGTTCTACGGCTGTCTGTCGATGGCGCTGCTGGCGGTCGGCGCGGGAGCGCTGACGGTGGGCCGTGGCCTGGTCGGCGGCCACGCGGCCCTGCCGGTCGCGGCGACGCTGTTCGCGGTGGGGACGGCCGTGGGTCTCGTGGCCGCCGTGGCCGTGCCGTACCTCATGGTCGTGCGCCACAAGGTGACCCCGGGCAGTGCCTCGCCCGTGTGGCTGCTGCCGGTCGTGGCGCCGATGGTCTCCGCGTCCTTCGGGCCGCTGCTGGTGCCGCATCTGCCCGCAGGCCAGGGGCGCGAGGCGCTGCTGCTGGCGAGCTATGCCATGTTCGGGGTCAGCCTGCTGGCGACGCTGCTCATCCTGCCGGTCGTCTTCGCGCGGCTCGTGCACCACGGCCCGCTGCCCCTGGCACTGACTCCCGCCCTGTTCCTGGTCCTCGGTCCGCTCGGCCAGTCGACGACCGCCGTGAACAAGCTGGCGGACGTGGCTCCGCGCGCGATCGAGGCGTCGTACGCGCACGGTCTCGGCGCGCTCGCCGTCGTGTACGGCGTGCCGGTGATGGGCTTCGCGCTGCTGTGGCTGGCGCTCGCCGGTGCGATGGTGGTGCGCGCCGCCCGTGCGGGGCTGCCGTTCACGATGAGCTGGTGGGCGTTCACCTTCCCGGTCGGCACGTGCGTGACGGGGGCGCAGACGCTGGCCCGCCACACGGGACTGGTGGCCTACGAGTGGCTGGCGATCGTCCTGTACGTCTTCCTCGCCGTGGCCTGGGCCGTGGCCGGTGCCCTCACCGTCCGGGGTGTGCTGCGCGGAGAGCTGCTCGCAGGGCGGCGCTGAGCACCCCGGGGGCGTCGACCAGGGAGGGCCCGTACCAGGTCAGCGAACGCCCGTCGACGAGGGCGGCGGGCAGGGCCGGGAACGCCTCGGGACCGTCGTCGGGGCCGAAGGCGTAGGGCTCGTCGGGCAGGACGACCAGGTCTGCGCCGCTCCCCCGCAGCTCGTCGAGCGGGATCCGCGGGTAGCGGTCGGCGTGGCCGGCGTAGGCGTTGGCGACGCCGAGCCGGGCGAGCAGGTCCCCGGCGAAGGTGTCGCGGCCGAGCACCATCCAGGGCCTGCGCCAGATCGGCACGACGGCCCGCACGCCGACGACGGGCTCGACGGACGACCAGACCCGCCGGGCCTCGTCGAGCCAGCGCGGCCGGGCGAGGCCGCAGCCGCCGACGAGGACGCGCTCCAGCTCGCTCAGCGCCTGGTCCAGGCCGCGCACCTCGGTGACCATGACCTCGATCCCCGCCGCGCGCAGCGCCGCGAGATCGGGCTCGCGGTTCTCCTCCTCGTTGGCGACCACGAGGTCGGGCCGCAGCGCCGCGACGGCCGCCACGTCGGGGTTCTTGGTGCCGCCGACGCGTACGACGTCGAGGCCGGCGGGCCTGCTGCACCAGTCGGTGGCGCCGACCAGCAGCCCGGGCGCGGTCGCGGCGACGGCCTCGGTCAGCGAGGGCACCAGGGAGACGACGCGCACGCGGTCAGCCCCGGGGGTCGTTGTTCGCCGCGATGTGGTCGGCGACCGCGACGACGAGGATGCGGGTGTCCGCAGTGGTGGCCCGCCAGCGGTGCCGCACACCGCCGGACAGGAAGAGTGAGTCGCCGCGGCCGAGCCGGTGGGCGCGGCCCTCGGCCTCCACCTCGACGGCCCCCTCGGCCACGTACATCAGCTCGTCGTTGCGGTGCTGGAACTCGCCCTCGGTCTCGCGCTCGCCGCTGTACTCGGTGGCGTGCAGCTGGTGGCGGCCGCGCACCAGGGAGCGGACTCCCGGCGGCGGCGCGCCGGGGTGGGTGCTGTCACCGGCGCGTACGAGGTCGATGGTGCGGGCCGAGTCGGAGGCGGCGAGCAGCGTCTCCGCCGTGGTGTCGAGGGCGTCGGCGACGCGCTGGAGGGAGCGGATGCTGGGGCGGGCGCGCTCGTTCTCGATCTGGCTGAGGAAGGGCACGGAAAGGCCGCTGCGGGCCGCGACGGCGGCGAGGGTCAGACGCAGTGCCCGGCGCCGTTTGCGCACGGCCGCGCCCACCCGGAGAGGCTCTTCCCTCTCCTTGGCGTCCTTCGCGTCCTTCGCGTCCATGGGCCGGGCTCCCCTCCCCTGGGTCCTGTATCACCATACGCAGCATTGGCCCATCCGTACTCATCGAGCGCTGGAGTAGCGCGATCAAGGCGGTCACGGCCGAAAGGGGCGGGTCCCCTGCCGAGCGGCGGTGCGGCTCGGCAGGGGACCCACCCCTTTCGCGGGTGCGGCGGCGGATGCGGCCCGGTCACCTCGGGGCGATGCGGTCGGCGATGCCCGGGTTCTTCTCCGTCCAGGCCCCTTGAGGTAGTCGAGGGAGTCCACTCCTTCGACGTACGGTTCAGGGCGCGGTCGCGCTCTCCTTGCCGCCTGCGGTCTTGCCCGCCTTGCCGAGGGGGGTCCACTTGTCGGCGAGGCCGGGGTTGTCCTTCAGCCAGGCGCGGACGGCTTCCTGCTCCTTGCCCTTGCCGGTCTCCTGGATCTTCGCCTCGAGGTCCGTGAGCTGCTTCTCGGTCATGCCGAAGTTCTTCAGCCACGCGGCGACCTGCGGGTTGTCGGCGCCGAAGTCCTTGCGCGCGAGCGTGTGCACACCGTCGCCCTTGCCCCAGGAGCCCTTGGGGTCCTTGAGCTTCTTCAGGTCGTAGGTGCTGTACGCCCAGTGCGGCGACCACAGGGTGGTGACGATGGGCTCCTTCTTGTCGTACGCCCGCTTCAGCTCGGCGAGCATGCCGGGCGTGGAGCCGTCGACGACCTCGTACTCGCCCTCCAGGCCGTAGTCCTTCAAGACCTTGTCCTTGAGGAGGCCCATCATCCCGGCGCTCGGCTCGATGCCGATGATGCGACCCTTGAACCGGCCCGACTTGCCCTTGAGGTCCTCCAGGGAGTCGATGCCCTTCATGTACGACGGGACGGACAGCTCCAGCGAGGTGGGGCCGTACCAGGAGCCCATGTCCTCCAGCTTGTCCTGGTACTTCTCCCAGTAGGAGGCATGGGTGACGGGGAGCCAGGCGTCGGTCTGGAAGTCGATCTGGCCGCCGGCGAGCCCGGTGTAGAGCGAACCGGCCTCCAGCTGCTTGGTGTCGACCTCGAAACCTCGCTGCTCCAGCAGTTCCTTCCACAGGAACGTGGACGCGATGCCCTCGTCCCACGGGATGTAGCCGACGGAGATCTTCTTGCCCTGGCCGACGTTCGCCGCGTCCGAGGTGTTCTGCGTCTTCGCGCCGCCGAACATGCCCATGCCGCCCGCGGCGAGCGCGAGGACGACGACGCCCACGACGGCCACGGCGGGCCGGGGGCGGTGGTTCCAGATCTTGACACCGCCCGCCATCGCGCGGGCCTTGGCGAGCGCGCGGCGTCCGAGCGGCGAGACCTGGCGGCCCAGCGCACCGGTGATCCGGTCCAGGTACATGGCGAGGATGACGATGGAGATGCCGGCCTCGAAGCCGAGACCGATGTCGACGTTGCCGATGGCGCGGTAGACCGCGCCGCCGAGGCCCCCGCCGCCGACCATGCCGGCGATGACCACCATCGACAGGCCCAGCATGATGACCTGGTTGATGCCGGCCATGATCGTCGGCAGGGCCAGCGGCAGCTGGACGCGCAGCAGGGTGTTGCGCTGGGTGGTGCCGAACGCCTCGGCCGCCTCGACGAGTTCTCCGTCGACCTGCCGGATGCCGAGCTCGGTCATGCGGACGCCGGGCGGCAGGGCGAACACGATGGTGGCGATGATGCCGGGGACGACGCCGACGCCGAAGAAGATGATGCCGGGGATCAGGTAGACCATGGCCGGCATGGTCTGCATGAAGTCCAGCACCGGCCGTGTGACGGCGCTGACGGCCTTCGAGCGCGAGGCCCAGATGCCGAGCGGTACGGAGATCACCAGCGTCACGATGGTCGCGACGAGCACCAGCGAGAGTGTCGACATCGCGTCGTTCCACAGCTCGATGGAGTCGATCAGGGCGAAGCCGGCGAACGCGAGCACACCGGCGAGCAGACCGCGCAGCCACCAGGCGGCCACAGCGAGGACGCCGGCGAAGAGCAGGGGCTCGGGCGCGGACAGGGCCGCGTCGATCCCGTCGTACATCCCGGTGACGAGCGAGCTGATCGCGTCGAACAGCCAGGACAGATGGCGCTGGAGCCAGTCGACACCGCTGTCGACCCAGGCGCCGAGGTGAAGCCTAGGCACCGGCCACCGCCTTGCCCGCGGGGGCTGCCGCCTTGGCGGCGGCGGGCGTCAGCTGCGCGGGCACGTCGAGGGGCGTGCCCGGGTTCATCGGCTCGCCGAGGACCGCGAGCAGCCGCGCCCTCGGTACGACGCCGATGAGCGCGCCGTCGTCGTCCGTGACCGCGACGGCGACGCCGCTGGTGGAGCAGGGCCTGAACAGCTCGAGGATCGGGGTGTCGGCGCCGACCGTGGCCGGGGCCGCGGCCAGCACGTCCTTCGCGTCGCGCATCTCCTCGCCGCTGTCCGTCACGGTGCCGTACACGGTGTCCGCGTCGGCCATGATCGCGCCGGCGGTGAGCACGCGGGAGCGGTCGACGTCCTGGGTGAAGGAGGCCACGTAGTCGTCGGCGGGCGTGACGAGGATGTCCTCGGCGGTGCCGAGCTGGACGATCCTGCCGTCGCGCATCACCGCGATCGAGTCGCCGAGGCGCGTGGCCTCGTTGAGGTCGTGGGTGATGAAGACGATGGTCTTCTGCAGGCGCTTCTGCAGCTCCAGCAGCTGGTCCTGCATGTCGCGGCGGATCAGGGGGTCGAGCGCGCTGAAGGACTCGTCCATGAGCAGCAGATCGGCGTCGGTGGCCAGGGCGCGGGCGAGGCCCACACGCTGCTGCATGCCGCCGGAGAGCTCGTCGGGCCAGGAGTTCTCCCAGCCGGCCAGGCCGACCAGCTCCAGTGCCTCGGCGGCCCGCTCGGCGCGTTCGGCGCGGGGGACGCCCTGCACCTCGAGGCCGTAGGCCGCGTTCTCCAGCACGCTGCGGTGCGGGAAGAGCGCGAAGTGCTGGAACACCATGCTGATCCTGGTGGAGCGCACAGCGCGCAGTTCGCGGGGGCTGAGGGCGGTCAGGTCCTGACCGTCGAAGAGCACGCGTCCGGCGGTGGGCTCCAGCAGTCCGTTGAGCATGCGCAGCAACGTGGACTTGCCGGATCCCGACAGACCCATGACGACGAAGATCTGACCGGGCTCGACGGTGAACGAGGCGTCGACGACCGCCGCGGTCGTTCCGTCGGCGCGCAGCTCGCCTCGGTCGGCGCCGCTCTCGAGCCGGGTCACCGCTTCGTCGGGTCGTCTGCCGAACACTTTGTACAAGTGCTCGGCCTGCAGCCTGGACACATACACCTCACGCGTAGAACCGGGAACGGCCCGCCACCACCGTGAGCAGGCCGTGGAGCACGGCGGGGTCCGCCCGCTTGCCCGGTGCAATGGTTGAAATTACGACGGGATTCGCTCCGGTTCCGCCCTTGCCCCGGCCTGAAAAGGGCAAACACCAAGGTGATCCACCTCACGGCTGAGGTGTCTTGCGGGGGCGACGGGTCGCTGTCAGTGGGGTACGGCATCATCTTCGATGTGACGCGACGCCTGATGCTCCTCGACACCGCTTCCCTGTACTTCCGCGCCTACTACGGGGTCCCCGACTCGGTCCGGGCTCCCAACGGCACCCCGGTCAACGCGGTGCGCGGGCTGATGGACTTCATCGCACGGCTCGTGCAGGACCACCGCCCGGACGACCTGGTCGCCTGCTGGGACAACGACTGGCGGCCGCAGTGGCGGGTCGACCTCATCCCGACGTACAAGGCGCACCGGGTGGCCGAGGAGCACGAGGTGGGGCCGGACGTCGAGGAGACGCCGGACACGCTGGATCCGCAGGTGCCGGTGATCCAGGAGGTGCTGGCGGCGGTCGGCATCGCCCGCGTCGGCGCCGACGGATACGAGGCGGACGACGTGATCGGCACGCTGACGGCGCGTGCCCCGGGCCCGGTCGACATCGTCACCGGCGACCGCGACCTCTTCCAGCTGGTCGACGACGCCCGCGAGCGGCGGGTGCTCTACCCGCTGAAGGGCGTCGGGACGCTGCAGGTGACGGACGAGGCGTGGCTGCGCGAGAAGTACGGCGTGGACGGGCCCGGGTATGTCGACCTCGCCCTGCTGCGCGGCGACCCGAGCGACGGGCTGCCGGGCGTGCCGGGCATCGGCGAGAAGACGGCGGCCAAGCTGCTCGACACGTACGGCGACCTGGCCGGGATCATGGCGGCGGTCGACGACCGCACGTCGAAGCTGACGCCCTCGCAGCGCAAGCGCCTGGACGAGGCGCGCGCGTACGTCGCCGTGGCGCCGAAGGTCGTCAGGGTCGCCTCCGACGTGCCGCTGCCCGAGTTCGACGCGTCCCTGCCGAGCGCGCCGCGCGACCCGGGCGCGCTGAAGGAGTTGGCGGAGCGGTGGGGACTGGGCGGGGCGGTGGTACGGCTGCTGTCGGCGCTGGAGCGCTGAGGTGCCGAGTCCGCGGAAGTGTTAACTTAGGCAAGCCTAAGCATGCGCACACTTCCAGGGAGAGCACCGTGGCAGAGCGACCGGCCCGCAAGGCACCGAAGGTCCACGAGGCGAAGGTCGTGCGCACCGAACGGCTGACGCCGCACATGGTGCGGGTGGTGCTGGGCCTCGACGCGTCGTCCTCCTTCGAGATCGGCGAGTACACCGACCACTACGTGAAGCTCGTCTTCCCGGCGGCGGGCGTGCGTTACCCGGAGCCGTTCGACATGGAGCGGATCCGCGAGGAGTTCCCGCGCGACCAGTGGCCCGCCAACCGCACGTACACCGTGCGGTACTGGGACGCGGTGCACCGCGAGCTGACCATCGACTTCGTCGTCCACGGCGACGAGGGCCTCGCGGGGCCGTGGGCGGCGCGCGCCCGCGTCGGCGAGACGGTGCGCTTCCTGGGCCCGGGCGGCGGTTACGTCCCCGCGCCCACGGCCGACTGGCACCTGCTGGCAGGCGACGAGAGCGCGCTCCCGGCGATCGCCGTGGCGCTCGAGCAGATGCCGGCCGACGCGGTGGTGCACGCCTTCGTGGAAGTGGCCGGCCCGGAGGACGAACAGAAGATCGCCGCGCCCGGCGGCGTGGAGATCACCTGGCTGCACCGCGGCGACCGACCGGCGGGCGAGGCGCTGGTGGCCGCGGTGGCGGCACTGGACTTCCCGGAGGGCGAGGTCAGCGCGTTCGTGCACGGCGAGGCGGGCAGCGTGAAGGAACTGCGCCGCCACCTGCGCATGGAACGCGGCGTCCCGCGCGAGCAGTTGTCGATCTCGGGCTACTGGCGCCTGGGCAAGTCGGACGAGGCGTGGCGCGCGATCAAGCGCGAGTGGAACGATCAGGTGGAACGCGAACAGGAGCGGGCGGCGTAGCCCCAGGCCGGTTCGGGCCCGCGCGCCTGCGCAGGGGCCCCGCGGAGGGCCGTGACAGGGCCATGCGCCGCTTTTCCGGACCAAGGCGACGATCGCGTCAAGCGGCGTCGATCCGGACCGCTTTGACGACTGACCGCGTTCGGGACGTGCTCGCTGTCCGGGTCAGGGAATCGGTCATGAGGCGGTCGTCCCTGGCCCTTTTCCGGACCAAGAAAGTGATCACGTGGGCTGCGGGTCCTCACTAGAGTCGCCCGCATGCCTGATCTCTCCTACCTCGCCGCCGTCCGGGAGTCGTACGACACGGTCGCCTCCGACTACTTCGAACAGGTCAAGCCCCCGGCGGAGCTGGATCCACTGTCCCGAGGGATGCTGAACGTGTTCGCAGAGGTCGTGCGAACGGCCGGTCTCGGGCCCGTCGCCGACCTGGGCTGCGGGCCCGGCAAAGTCACGGCCTACCTTGCCGAGCGGCAAGTGCCAGCGTTCGGCATGGACCTCTCGCCCGCCATGGTCGAACTGGCCCGGAGCGCCTACCCGGATCTGCGCTTCAGCGTCGGATCGATGACCTCGCTCCCGATCGAGGACGACGACCTCGGCGGCATCCTCGCGTACTACTCCACCCACCACACCCCACCGACGTTGTTGCCGGTGGTGTTCGGCGAGTTCCACCGCACTCTCGCGCCTGGCGGCTGTCTGATGCTGGCCGGCCACGTAGGGGCGGGCCGGCATCTACGTCCCACACAGGCATATGGCGGTCATCCGGTGTCTTACGAGTCCTACCTGTTGCCGCCTGATCGGATTGCCGAACTCCTGAAGCAGGCCGGGCTCGTCCTCACTGCACGACTGGTGGAGGAACCCAGCGAAGGGGCTGAGAGGACTTACGCCACCTTCCTTGCCCACAAACCCGAACGGCCTTGACGTTCGAACCCGGGCGGTCCGCGTACCCGGGTCGTACCCCCGGGCTAGTCCACGTACCTCTTCGCCGAGCGGTGCGTCTGGGCCAGGCGGCGCAGGGACGCCAGCATCGCGTCGCCCAGGACCGTACCGACCACCACTCCCTCCACCAGGTCGTCCAGGCCCGCCCTGCCGGCCACGTACGCCAGGTCCGCGTCGGCCACCCGGTCGGCCGCGTCGGCGTAGTCGTCGAGAACCTCCGCGAACGCCCCGTGGCCCACGCGGTCCAGTGCCGCCAGCGTCTCGGCCAGGGCCGTGGCCGCCGGGTCGCCGACATCGACCTGCCAGCCCCGCCGGGCGATCAGCCGTCCGACCTCGTCCCGCGCCCTCGCGATTGACGCGTCGTCACCGCCCTGCGCGTACCGCGGAGTGATCCGGTGCGCCGCCTCCCCCAGCACCTTGTGCACCGACCTGTCCGGGTCCTCGACCGCCGCGACCACCTCCCGGATCGCGGCCACGGACAACCCTCCGATGTCGAGCAGCGCCCGGATCAGGCGCAGCCTGCGTTCGTGCCGGTCGTCGTAGCTCGCCTGGTTCGGGCTGCTCAACTCCCCCGCGGGCAATAGCCCTTCCCGCACGTAGTACTTGATCGTGGGGACCGACACCCCGGTCCTGCGGCTCAACTCACCGATGCGCACCGCGCGTTCACCTTTCCGCCCTTGCCTTCACCGCACCCATCATAGATAGTCTCCCTATCAGATAGCGGACAGCTCCGCTATCCATAATCGCTTTGGGGGTCTCCATGTCCGCATGGACGTCGTGGCACAGGCCGCTGCTCGCGTTCGCCGCGTCGATGGCCGTGCTCGCCGTCGTCTCGGCCGTCGGCCTGGCCGTCGACGAACGGGTCGTCGCCGGCGCACCGGTCTGGTTCAAGCCGTTCAAGTTCTCGGTGTCGTTCGTCGCGTACGCGCTGTCCCTCGCCTGGATGCTGCCCCTGCTGCCCCGCTTCCGACGGGCCGGCTGGTGGGGCGGCACCGTCGTGGCCGTGACCAGCGGGATCGAGATGATCCTGATCACCGGCCAGGCGGTGCGCGGCAGGCGCAGCCACTTCAACAACGAAACGCCTTTCGACAAGGCCGTGTTCGACACCATGGCGGTGACGGTCGTCGTCCTGTGGGCCGCCACGCTGCTCATCGCCGCCCTGCTGTTCCGCGCGCAGCTCGCGGACCGCGCGTCCGCCTGGGCGATGCGGTGCGGCGCGGTGCTGGCACTGGCCGGCGCCGCTCTCGGCTTCGTGATGGCGCAGCCCACCCCGGAGCAGCGGATACAGATGGAGCAGGGCACCGCCGATGTCGTCGGCGCCCATGGCGTGGGCGTCACGGACGGCGGCCCCTCGATGCCGCTGACGGGCTGGGAGACCACCGGCGGCGACCTGCGCATCGCGCACTTCGTGGGACTGCACGCCCTGCAGGTGCTGCCGTTCACCCTGTTCCTGCTCGTCGCCCTCGCCCCGCGCTTCACCCGCCTCGCCGACGAACGCGTCCGCCTCCGCCTCGTCCTGGTCGCCTGCGGGACGTACGCCGCCGTGTTCGCCCTGGTGACGTGGCAGGCCCTGCGCGGTCAGGCCCTGATCCACCCCGACGGGGCGACGCTCGGCGCCGCCGCCGCGATCGTCGCCGCCGCTGCGGCGGGCACGTGGGCCGCCCTGCGCACGACGCCCTCCGCAAGTCCTCCTGCCGGAGTGAGCGATTCCGCGCACGACGGCAAGGAGCTCGTCGCATGACCCGCTTCCTCTTCGAGGTCTCCTTCCGGCCGGCGAGTGGGACCTGCTGCTCGGCCGGTGGATGTACCGGGAGGGCCGGCGCCTGGAGATCCACCCCTGGTGAGCCCCCTGCTGGTACTGACCGTCCCGCTGTCCCCGGTCGGGCCGCTCGCCTTCCTGGCGCTGCGCGCGACGCGCACCGGGCACGCGGCACGAAGCCGCGCCACCGCCCCGGCGGCGGCCGCGTCCTGACCCTCGGCGTCACGGCCACAGCGCGCCGGTCACCGCCGCGACGGTGTCGGCGCGGTCACGGGATCGGGGCCGTACCCGCGCGCTGGACGCGGGTCCTGCACGTGCCGCTGCCGGGCTGGGGCGACCGGGTGCTACGGCTCGCCGAGCTCACCGAACTGGCCAGGTCGCTGGCCGGATTCCACGGGCGTGGACAGTCCGTCGGCCCCGGCGGATGATTGAACAAACAGGAGGAACAGGCACGAAAGGTGTGGTTCGCCATGTCTGAGCACCCCGACTGCGCCCTGGTCCGCAAGGGTTACGTAGCGTTCGGCGAAGGCGACATGGAGACGCTGAGCTCCCTGTTGACGGCCGACGCGGTCTACCACGTCCCGGGCAACAACATGCTCTCCGGGCACCACAAGGGACGCGATGCCATTCTCGATCTCTTCCGCCGCATGGGCGAGGCGACCAACGGAACCATGCAGGTCCAGCTGGACGCGGTGCTCGCCGATGGGCGCGGACACGTCATGTCCTTCCACACGTCCCGTGCCGACCGGGGCGACCACGGCCTCGAGATCCGCCAGGGGCTGTTCTTCACGATCGTCGGCGGCAAGGTCACCGACATCGACCAGTGCACCGAGGACATCGACGAGGAAGACCGGTTCTGGAGCTGAGCCGGGTGCGGCCGGGCCCCCACCGTGGTGTGGGGTCCGGCCCTTGGTCCCAGCCGAACACCCCTGGTCTCAGCCGACCGAGCTGTAGGCCACGACGCCCCGCAGCAGCGCGTCGACCGCCTTGCGGGCGTTCTTCGCGACGGTGCTGTTCTCGCGGGGCGCGGCCGCCGCTATCTGGCCGAGCACGTCGATGACCTGCTTGCACCAGCGCACGAAGTCTCCCGCGGGCATCTCCGCCTCGCGCAGCACCTCGTCGAGCCCCTTGTCGGACGCCCACTGGTGCGCGGCCCAGGCAAAGCCGAGGTCCGGCTCACGCTGCCCGACGCCCTCCGCCTGGTTGATCTTGAACTCCTCCTCCAGGGCGTCCAGCCGGCCCCAGATGCGGACCATCTCCGCCAGCGCGGTCTTCGCCCGGCCCGTCGGCACCTTGGGGGCCACCGCGTCGTCCGCCTGCCGCGCCTCGTAGACCAACGCGGATACACAGGCGGCCAGTTCGGCCGGGTTGAGCCCCTCCCAGACCCGGTCGCGCAGGCATTCGCTCGCCAGCAGGTCCAGCTCGCCGTACAGCCGGGCGAGCCGCTTGCCGTGCTCGGTGACCTCGTTGCCCCGCAGGTAGTCCATCTCGGTCAGCAGGGCGACGATCCGGTCGAAGGTCCGCGCGATCGTGTTCGTGCGCCCCTCGATCCGGCGCTCCAGCTGGCGGGTGTCGCGCTGGAGGCGGTGGTAGCGCTCGGCCCAGCGGGCGTGGTCCTCACGCTCGTCGCAGCCGTGGCAGGGGTGCGCGCGCAACTCGGCGCGCAGGCGCGTGATCTCACGGTCGTCCGCCGCGGGCGACCGCGACTTGCGGTGCCGGTCGGGGACGATGTGACCGGCCTTGGTGCGCAGGGCGGACGCCAGGTCGCGTCGCGACTGCGGGGAACGGGCGTTGAACGACCTCGGGATGCGCATCCGCTCCAGCGCCTCGACGGGCACCGGGAAGTCTATGGACGCCAGCCGCTTGACCTGGCGCTCGGCCGTGAGCACCAACGGGCGCGGCCCGTCGTGGTATTCGAAGCCGCCGCGGTGTCCGTTGGTCCGGCCCGCGGGCAGCCCCGGGTCCAGCACCAGCGCGAGGCCCGCGAACTTGCCGGTCGGGACATGGATGACGTCTCCCGGCTTGAGCTTCTCCAGCGAGGCGGCCGCCGCCGCCCTGCGCTGGGCGGCGCCCTGCTTGGCCAGCTCCGTCTCGCGGTCCTTGAGGTCGCGGCGCAGCCGCGCGTACTCCTCGAAGTCGCCGAGGTGGCAGGTCATGCCCTCCCGGTAACCCTGCAGCCCCTCCTCGTTGCGCTGGACCTGGCGCGAGATGCCGACCACCGACCGGTCCGCCTGGAACTGCGCGAACGACGTCTCCAGCAGCTCGCGCGAGCGGTGCCGTCCGAACTGGTGCACCAGGTTGACCGCCATGTTGTACGACGGCTTGAAGCTGGAACGCAGCGGATACGTACGGGTGCCGGCGAGTCCGGCGAGCGCCTCCGGGTCCATGGCGCGCTGCCACAGGACGACGGCGTGCCCCTCGACGTCGATGCCGCGCCGGCCGGCCCGGCCGGTCAACTGGGTGTACTCGCCGGGGGTGATGTCCGCGTGCTGCTCGCCGTTCCACTTGACGAGCTTCTCCAACACCACCGAGCGGGCGGGCATGTTGATGCCGAGCGCCAGCGTCTCCGTGGCGAAAACGGCCTTCACCAGGCCCTGTACGAACAGCTCCTCCACGACCTCCTTGAAGGTCGGCAGCATGCCCGCGTGGTGAGCGGCGATACCGCGCTCCAGACCTTCGAGCCACTCGTAGTAGCCGAGGACGTTGAGGTCCTCGGTGGGTATGGCGGACGTGCGCTGCTCGACGATCTCGCGCACCCTGCCGCGCGCCTCGTCGTCGTTGAGCCGAAGGCCCGCGTACAGACACTGCTGCACGGCGGCCTCACAGGCCGCGCGGCTGAAGATGAACGTGATGGCGGGCAGCAGTCCTTCGGCGTCCAGCCGGTCGATGACCTCGGGCCTGCCGGGCGTCCAGATACGGCTGCGCTGGCGCCGCTCGCGCTCGCGGTCGGCCTCGCGGACCATCTTCCCGCGGCGCCGGTCGCGGGGGTTGTACGTGCGCTGGTTCTCCATGCGGGCCAGACGCACCAGGTCGGGGTTGACCTCGCGCCTGCTCCGGCCGCGGCCGCCGTGGTCGGTGCCCTCCTCGAAGAGGTCGTACATCCGGCGGCCGGCCATGACGTGCTGCCACAGCGGAACGGGCCGCTCCTCGGAGACGATCACCTCGGTGTCGCCGCGCACGGTGTCCAGCCAGTCGCCGAACTCCTCCGCGTTGGACACCGTCGCCGACAGTGACACGAGCGTCACGGACTCGGGGAGGTGGATGATCACTTCCTCCCAGACGGCGCCGCGGAAGCGGTCGGAGAGGTAGTGGACCTCATCCATGACCACGTACCCCAGGCCCCTGAGCGACTGGGAGCCCGCGTACAGCATGTTCCTCAGGACCTCGGTGGTCATGACGACCACGGGCGCCTCGGAGTTGACGCTGTTGTCCCCGGTGAGGAGGCCGACCCTCTCCGCGCCGTAGCGCCTGACGAGATCCGTGTACTTCTGGTTGGACAGGGCCTTGATGGGCGTGGTGTAGAAGCATTTGCGGCCCTGCGCGAGGGCCAGGTGGACGGCGAACTCGCCGACGATGGTCTTGCCGGAGCCGGTGGGTGCGGCGACGAGCACGCCCTTGCCCGCCTCCAGGGCCCGGCATGCCTCGATCTGGAACGGATCGAGGTCGAAGTCGTACAACGCGCGGAAGGGGGCCAGCGCGGTGGCCTCCTCAGCAGCGCGGACGCGTGCGGCGGCATAGCGCTCGGCGGGAGAGAGATCCTCGGTCATCTTGCTCATGAGCCTACCCGCCCCCTCTGACAGTGAGCGGATCTTTAAATGACGGGCGCACCTACCCCTGGCCCTACCCGCGCCGGGCGCCGTTTGCACACGACGAGGGGCCGGGGATTTCTCCCCGGCCCCTCACTGTGCGTGCGTCCATGACTACGGATCAGGTGACGTCGTCGTATCCGTTGAGCCGGTTCGAGCGGCCGCCGTCGGCGTCGCCGGTGGCCTGCTCGGGCAGCGCGCGGGAGGCCGGGACCGTCTCGACCTCGCCGATCTCCGACGGGGTCAGATCGAGGTCGGACGCCTCGTCGTCGTCGAGCCCCGCATCGGGGTCGTTGCGGCGCCTGCGACGGTCGTTGAGGAGCGAGAAGCCGACAGCGACGAAGTAGAGCAGGATGATCGGCCCGGACAGCGCCACCATGCCCAGCGGGTCGGTGGAGGGCGTGGCGATCGCGCCGAAGACGAAGATGCCCATGACGGCGCCCCGCCACCAGCCGAGCATGCGCCGGCCGGTCACGATGCCCGTCAGGTTCAGCATGATCAGCAGGAGCGGCAGCTCGAAGGAGAAGCCGAAGATCAGCACCATCCGGACGGTGAAGTCCAGGATCTTGTCGACGCTGAGCAGGTTCTCCGCCGGGGCCGGGGTGATGGAGAGCAGCACCTTCATGCTCACCGGCATGATCAGGTAGGCGAAGTAGACACCCAGGGCGAACAGCGGGGCCGCGGCGGCGGCGAAGTAGTAGCTGTACTTCTTCTCGTTCTTGTGCAGGCCCGGGGCGACGAAGGCCCACAACTGGTAGAGCCAGATCGGGCAGGAGACGACGATGCCCGCCATCAGCACCACCTTGACCGTCGTGGTGAACGGCGACAGCAGGTCGGTGTAGACGACGGTGGCGCACACCCCGCCGGTCTTCGGGCCGTCGTTCCCGCACTCCGGCACGGGCGAGGTGAGGAACTCCATCAGCTCCTGGCTGTAGGCCACCGCGACGGCCGAGGCGATGATGATCGCCAGCATGGCCTTCGCGAGCCTGTTGCGGAGCTCACGCAGATGGTCCGCGAGCGGCATCCGCCCCTCGGGGTCCTTCTCCTTCTCGTTCGAGCGGGCAGACTTGAGCAACCCACGTCCTCATCTCGTGCGGCAGGCCACCATCGAATGGCCTTGGGTCAGCGCTGGGGGGTGTCGGTGGGCTCGGTCACAGGGCGAGCGCTGGTGACATCGCCGGGCGCGGCCTGGATCGTGCGGGGCGCGGTCTGACCCTGCGCCGGGTCCTTCGGCTCCGCGGGCGTCGCCGCGGGCTGGCCCTCCGACTTCATCGCCTTGGCCTCGCTCTTGAGGATGCGGGCGGACTTGCCCAGCGAACGCGCCATGTCGGGGAGCTTCTTGGCCCCGAACAGCAGAAGGATGAGCAGCGCGATGATGATGATCTCGGTGGGGCCGATCTGTCGGAACATAACTGTCTCTACCTTCTCACCGAGGCGGCTTGGGGCTCTTGGCTTCGGGCCACCTCGGACTGACGTCCGAAGCGACTCGGCAGCGATCGTAACTCGGACGGGTAAACGCAGGGCAATCCCTGTGCATACACCCATCAGCGGTCGGCGCCTCATCTCCGGGGCCGCCATCAGCAGCGTACCGCCCTGGTCAGCCCCGCAGCAGGGTGCGTCCGTGATCTCCGGCCGCCTTCTCCGGGCCGCTCAGCGCAGCGTCTCCCCGGTCTGCGCGAGGGATGTCGCCGCCCGCTCCAGGTCCTCCGCCGCCCGGTCGATCCGCTCGGCGGTGCGGGCGACCTCCCGGCCCAGGCGCTGGGCCTCGACGAAGACCTTGATACCGAGGACCCCCAGGACGGCGACGCCGAGGAATCCGAGGGCGATGGCGAGCATGGGCCAGAACATGCGACGAGCCTAGACCGTCCTCAGCCGGTGTTGTGCAGGCGCAGGGTCCGCACGCCGCCGCCGGTCAGCAGCTCGACGATGCGCTCACCGGCCGGCTTGCGGACGGCGGAGCCGCACTCGGGGCAGGTGAACGAGTAGAAGGTGGTACGGCGGCTGCCGCCGATCGCCAGCCGCAGCGCGCCCGCGGACAGTTCGAAGCGCGCCCGGCAGTCGGGGCAGGCCGCCTTGAAGAGGACCGGCGCGACGGCGGCGGGGATCTGGGGGATCACAGTCATGGGCGCCGTACTCCTTCGTCCCGTCCGTCGTCCTGGCCGTCATAGGCGGCGAGCGCGTCCTGTGCCGCCGTCCGCGCGCTGGCCGCGAGCTCCGGCGGGGAGACGATCCGCCCGTCGCGGCCGAGCCGCAGTGCGAGCCTGCGCAGGGAGGCGGGCGCCGGTGTGCGCAGGGTGATGCGCAGTCCCCCGTCGGCGAGCTCCTCGGCGCTGTCGTGCGGGTAGTACTCGGCGACCCAGCGTCCGCCGGGGCCGACCTCGACGATCACCTCGGGGTCGTCGGCGGAGGGCTGCACGAGTCCTTCGGACAGGTCGCGCAGTTCGATCTCGGGCGGCGCGGCCGGGGCGTCGAGGAGCCGGATCTCGGCCACGCGGTCCAGCCGGAAGGTCCGGCGCGCCTCGGAGAGGCGGCACCACGCCTCCATGTACGTGTGGCCGACGGCGAAGAGGCGGATGGGGTCGACCTCGCGCTCGGTGAGCTCGTCGCGCGCCGGCGAGTAGTAGCGCAGCCACAGCCGGCGGCGCTCGGAGATCGCCCGGTCGACGTCGGCGAAGACGCCGCCCTCGGACTCGAAGGTCACCGACAGTCGGGAACTCGCTCCCGCGGCCTCGCCGGCGGCGCCCTCGATCTTCGCGGTGGCCCGCAGCAGCGCGTCCCGGTCGCCCTCCCGCAGGCCGGGCAGGGTGGCGACAGCCCTCGCCGCCACGAGGAGCGCGGTCGCCTCGTCGGCGGCCAGGCGCAGCGGCTCGGCGGTGGACTCGCCGGACGCGTCGGGGTTGCGCCACCAGATGCGCTCGCCGTCGGTGTCGATGTCCAGGAGGTCGCCGCCGCGAAAGCTCGTCCCGCACATAGGCAGGACGTCGAGGTCGGAGATCAGCTCGTCCTCGCTGATCCCGAAGGCGCGGGCGACGTCGGCGATGCGCGCGCCGGGGCGCTCCCGCAGATAGGTCACCAGCGACAGCATGCGCCGGGTCTGGTCGATGGCGTTCGCGGCCATGGTCCTCGAGTCCCCCTCAGCCCTTGGCCACGGCACGCAGCCGGTCCACCACGTCGGCCCGCAGGTCCGCGGGCTCCAGCACGACGACGTCCGGGCCGAACTCGACGAGCCAGGCGTCCAGTCCGTGTCCGTACGGAATCTCCAACTCGTCCCAGCCGTCGCCGAGTTCCCGTACGGCCGTGGCCCGTGAGCGCAACGGGTAGCCGCAGCCGGACCGCAGCCGGATCCGGGCGGAGCGGGTCGCGGTCTCCCCCGCCCAGCTCTCGACGGTCTCCCGTACGGTGACGACGTCGGGCACGGGCACCGTGAACGCGCCGGACCGCGAGGAGCGGACCCTGCCGCTGATCCGGGACAGCCGGAAGACCCGCTCGGCCCCGCGCCCGCGGTCGTATCCGGCGAGGTACCAGTGGCCGCGCCAGCATTCGAGGGCCCACGGCTCGACATGGCGCTGCTCGGGCTGTGCGGCGTTGGCCTTGCGGTAGTCGAACAGGACCGGGCGGCGGTCGCGGCAGGCGAGCATCAGCGGCTCGAACGCGGACTCGTGGACGGGGATGCGGGGTTCGAGGGCGCTGTGGTGCGCCTCGTAGGCGTCCTCGGTCTCGGGCATGCCGGCTGCGCGCAGCTTCTGCAGGGCGCCGCTCGCGGCGCCGGCGAGGCGGGCCTGCTGCCACACCTTGGCGGCCAGGCCCAGGGCGGCGGCCTCCTCGGCGTCGAGGGTGATCGGGGGCAGACGGTTGCTGTCGCGGCGGGCGAGGTAGCCGATGTCGCCGTCGAGGGACTCCACCGTCTCGATGACCAGGCCGAGTTCGCGCAGATCGTCCTTGTCGCGCTCGAACATCCGGTTGAAGGAGTCGTCGGAGCCGGCCTCCAGGTACGCCTCGATGGACCCGCGCAGCTCGCGCTTGCTGAGCGGGCGCCGGGTCCCGAGCAAACACAGCGCGAGATTCATCAGCCGCTCGGCCTTGGCAATGGCCATCGACGCCCTTCACCTCATCTGATGGAGTCCTTACGCCCGTCGACCGTACCGCCCCGGGGTGTCCGGACAAAAGCGAGGGCCCGTGCCAGGGCCCCGGACGCGGTCCGGGGAAGGCACGGGCCCTCGTCACGCTGTGCAGCGCCGCGGAACGCTCCGTCAGGCGGCGACCAGGTCGCAGACGAAGATCAGCGTCTCGCCGGGGGCGATGCGGCCGCCGCCGGCGCCGCGGTCGCCGTAGGCCAGGTGCGCGGGGATGGTCAGCTGGCGACGGCCGCCGACCTTCATGCCCTGAACGCCCTGGTCCCAGCCCGCGATGACCTGGCCGGCGCCGAGCTGGAACTGCAGCGGGGTGCCGCGGTTCCACGAGGCGTCGAACTCCTCGCCGGTGGAGAAGGCCACGCCCACGTAGTGGACGGAGACGGTGTCGCCCGCCTTGGCCTCCGGGCCGTCGCCCTCCCAGATGTCCTTGATCTCCAGGTCGGCCGGCGGCTCGCCGCCCGGGAAGTCGATCTCGGGCTTATCGATGCTCACGGATGTCGCTCCTTGCGTTCTTCGTGCGAGTCAACCGGGACAGTCTTACAGAACTGCCAGGATGTCGACGGAGAAGACCAGCGTGGACTTGGCGGGGATGCCCTGCTGCTCCTGGTCGCCGTAGGCCATGTCCGGCGGCACGACCAGCAGGACGCGGCTGCCGGCCTTCTTGCCCTCCAGGCCCTTCTGCCAGCCCGGAATCACCTGCGCCAGCGGGAAGTTGACCGGCGCTCCGCCCCTGGCGTAGCTGCTGTCGAATTCCTTGCCGGTCTTCCACAGGACGCCCTTGTACTGGACGGCCACCGTGTCGCTCGCCTTCACCGCGGGTCCGGTGCCCTCGATGATGTAGTTGGACACGAGCTTGGCCGGCGCGTCCTTCTTGGGCACGGTGATGGAGGGCGCCTTGCCGTCGGTGTTGGTGCCGACCTTGGGCAGGTCGATGTTGTCCTGGGCGACCTCGCTGCCCTTGGCGGTGGCCGGCAGGCTGGTGCCCTTGACGATGTCCATCACGAACACGAGCGTGGCGTTGGCCGGGATCTCGCCCTGGCCCTGGGCCCCGTAACCGAGCTCCGGCGGGATGGAGACCTCGATCCGGCTGCCGACCTTCTGGCCTTCCAGGGCCTTCTGCCAGCCCTCGATGACACCGCCGCCACCGATCGTGACCGCGAAGGGCTCACCGCGGTCGAAGCTGTTGTCGAACGGCTTGTCGCCGTCCCACAGCTGCCCGAGGTAGTCGACCTTGGCGAGGTCGCCCTTCTTCAGGGCAGGGCCGTCACCCTCGCTGATGACGTTGACCTTCAGGTCCTTGGGCGGCTTGCCCTCGCCCTTGGCAAGGGTCGGCTTCTCGCCGAACTTCTTGCCGGCGGTGATCGTGGGCAGCCCGTTCGTCATCGAGACGGCAGAGGTGGAAGCGGAATCGGAGTCCTTGTCTTCGCTGCCGCAAGCCGCTGTCGACAACAGCAGCAGGGGCACGACGAGAAGGCCGGCAAGTCGGCGCACGTGTTCCTCAGATCTCTTACGACTCAGTAGTTGCGGACACTCTAGGGCGTGCCACGGGCCCCGCACGAGGAACGTGCGGGGCCCGTGTGGCGTTCCGGCCGTCGGTGCTGACGCCTGCTACATACCGGCGATGAGCTTCTCCACGCGGTCGTCCACCGAACGGAACGGGTCCTTGCACAGCACGGTGCGCTGCGCCTGGTCGTTGAGCTTGAGGTGCACCCAGTCGACCGTGAAGTCCCGCCGCTGCTCCTGCGCACGGCGGATGAAGTCGCCGCGCAGCCGGGCCCGGGTGGTCTGCGGCGGCACGGACTTGCCCTCGAAGATCTTCAGGTCGTTGCAGATGCGGGCGGCCTGTCCCTTCTTCTCCAGGAGGTAGTAGAGCCCGCGCCGGCGGTGGATGTCGTGGTACGCGAGGTCTATCTGGGCGACCCTCGGGTGCGACATGGTCATGTTGTGCTTGGCGCGGTAGCGCTCCAGGAGCTTGTACTTCATGACCCAGTCGATCTCGGTGCCGATGCGGTCGAGGTCCTCGGTCTCGATCGCGTCGAGCGTGCGGCCCCAGAGCTCGAGGACCTGGGCGACCGTGCCGGTGCGGATGCCCCGGCGGTCGACGAAGTCGACCGCCTTCTCGTAGTACTCCCGCTGGACCTCCAGGGCGGAGGCCTCTCGGCCGGAGGCGAGGCGCACCTTGCGCTGGCCGGTGATGTCGTGACTGACCTCGCGGATGGCCCGGATCGGGTTCTCCAGGGTGAGGTCGCGCATGACGGTGCCCGCCTCGATCATGCGCAGCACGAGGTCGGTGGCACCGACCTTGAGGAGCATGGTCGTCTCGGACATGTTCGAGTCGCCGACGATGACGTGGAGACGGCGGTAGCGCTCGGCGTCCGCGTGCGGTTCGTCGCGGGTGTTGATGATCGGACGGGATCGGGTGGTGGCGGAGCTGACGCCCTCCCAGATGTGCTCGGCGCGCTGGCTGACGCAGTAGACCGCGCCCCGCGGCGTCTGCAGCACTTTGCCCGCGCCGCAGAGCAGCTGCCGGGTCACGAGGAAGGGAATGAGGATGTCGGCCAGCCGGGAGAACTCGCCGTGCCGGGCGACGAGATAGTTCTCGTGGCAGCCGTAGGAGTTTCCCGCCGAGTCGGTGTTGTTCTTGAAGAGATAGACGTCGCCCGCGATTCCCTCCTCGTGCAGGCGGCGTTCGGCGTCGACGAGCAGGCCTTCCAGAATGCGCTCGCCGGCCTTGTCGTGCGTGACCAGCTCGGTCACGTTGTCGCATTCCGGCGTTGCGTATTCCGGATGCGATCCCACGTCGAGGTACAGGCGGGCGCCGTTCCGCAGAAAGACATTGCTGCTGCGGCCCCATGACACGACACGGCGGAAGAGGTAGCGCGCCACTTCGTCAGGTGACAGTCGGCGCTGTCCCCTGAACGTGCACGTGACGCCGTACTCGTTCTCCAGCCCGAAAATGCGGCGGTCCATGTCTGAACATTACGCCTCACGGCCTGAACTGAAACCGGGTTGGGCGGCCCCGTTTCGATCATTTTCCGATGGGTCCGGACCTGAGCCCGCAATGTCCTCGGTACGGCCCGCGACGGCGAGCACGCGCTGAGTGGCCGTCAGAACGAGCAGGGCGGCGAATCCGCCCGCGCCGGCGACGGCGAAGCTCCACGCGGTGCCGCCGATCTCGACGGCGGGGCCCGCGACGGCCGTGCCGACGGCCGCGCCGACACCGAAGGTGGTCACCAGCCACGAGAACGCCTCGGTGACGGTGCCGCGCGGGGCGTGCCGGTCGACGACGATGAACGCGCAGGCGATGGCGGGAGCGAGGAAGACGCCGGCCAGCGCCGACAGCGCGGTCATCGCGACGACACCCGGAGTGAGCACGAGCGGCAGGTAGCCGAGGGCGAGCAGGGCGACGATGGCACGCAGCCTGGACTCGGGCGGTCCCGCCCACTGCCGCGCTCCGTACACGGTGCCGCCGACGAGGGCGCCCAGACCGAGTGCGGCCATCAGCCAGCCGTAGACGGCCTCGCGGCCGTGATCGTCGGCGTAGGCGACGCCTGCGACGGTGATGGAGCCGAGCGCGAGGCCCACGAAGAAGAACGCGCCGAGCAGGGCGAGCAGCCCCGGCGAGCGCAGGGCGCCGAGCCAGTGCGCCTCACGAGGGGCCGAGCGCCAGGCACGGGACGGCTGGGAGAGCACGACGGACAGGGCGCCGGCAACCCCTGTCGCGTTGATGACGAGAAGTGCGGCGGCGGGCGACCAGACGGAGACCAGCAGGGTGACCAGCAGCGGGCCCACGGTGAACATGATCTCCTGCGCGACCGCGTCCATGGCGTAGGCCCGGTGCACGCGCTCCTCCTGGCCGAGCACGCTCGGCCACAGGGCGCGCAGTCCGCCCTCGAGCGGCGGCGTGAACAGTCCGGCCACGATCACCGCGGTGTACGCGAGGGGCAGCGAGCCGGTCCCGACGACGGCCAGCAGCAGCATTCCGAGCGCCGAGACGACGGCGGAGGGGAACTGGACCCTCGGCTGTCCGTACAGGTCGACGGCGCGGCCGAGCAGGGGCTGGCCCACGGCCGTGGCCAGCCCGTACACGGCGGCGAGGGCTCCGGCGAGGGTGTAGCTGCCGCCTTCGGCGCGCGTGAACAGGACGATGGCGATGTGGGCGGTGGCGGCGGGCAGCCGGCCCACGAGGGTGCCGGTCAGCAGCCGTGCCGCGTGCGGTGCCCTGAGGATCTCTGCGTATCCGACGGCCATCCGGGACCCCTCTCCCCCGGACCCCGCCGAGGTTTTACGTATAACGTCCTCGTCCATACGTACCATGTCGACAGTCCGCGGGTCCACCGTGCCGCCACCCGGGACGCTCGCGGATCACACAGCGCGGCCGAGGACGGCACCGCATGGCACACCCGACCCCCGAGGGCCGTCCCGTCCCGGCGGAAGTGGGCTCCACCCGGCCCACCAGCAAGGACGTGGCCCGCGTCGCCGGGGTCTCCCAGGCCACGGTCTCCCTGGTCCTGGGCGACAAGTGGCGCGGCCGCGTCTCCGAGCGCACCGCCTCTGTGGTGCGCGACGCGGCCCGGGAGATCGGCTACCGGCCCAACCTCGCCGCGCGCAATCTGCGTCTCGGACGCACGAGGACGGCGCTGCTCGTCGTGCCGGCCCTCACCAACGAGTTCTTCGCTCGCGTCTACACCGGTGCGGCCACCGTCGCCGCCCGGCACGGCTTCGGCGTCGTCCTCTACCCGTCCCCCGAGGGCATCGGGCCCGCCAGGGACCCGTTCGCGTCCGCCCGCGCCGCTCTCGACGGCGTCATCGCCTCCTCGATGGCCGCCGATACCCTCGCCGCGATCCGCGGCAGCGACCTGCCGCTCGTGATGCTGGACAGCGACCCCTCGGACACCGGCGTCGCCGCCCACGTCAACCTGGACATCGCCGACGGCATGCGGCAGGTGACGGACCATCTGCTCGGGCTGGGACACCGGCGTTTCGTCCATCTCGCCTCCGCCGTCGCCTCCTGGACGTTCGACGTGCGCGCGCGGGCGCTGCGCTCGGCCCTGGCGGATGCGGCGGACGCGGAACTGACTACCGTCGCGGCACCGCTCGACGTGGACTCCGGCCGCGCGGCGGCCGAGCGGGCGCTCACCGCGCCGGGCCCCCGGCCGACCGCGCTGGTCTGCGACGACGACATCCTGGCCGCGGGTGCCTGCAAGGCGGTGCGCCGGCTCGGCCTGCGCGTCCCCGAGGACGTCTCGGTCACGGGCTTCGACGACCTCGCCCTGGCCACCGCGGTGGAGCCGGAGCTCACCACGGTCCGCCTCCCCGCGGAACGGATCGGCGAACGCGGCATGTCGGCGCTCCTCGCAGTGCTGGACAACCGGCCGCCCGAACAGGACGTCCTCCCCGTCGAACTGGCCGTACGCGGCTCCTCGGCGCCCCCGCCGCACAGCGGCCCGGCGTCTGCCGACGGCGCGCGTCCGGCCGGAAACGGCCGGCCGTCCACCTGACCGATTCGCTGCGGCCGCGCTTGAGGCGGCACGAAGGGCCGTGGAACGATCGCGATCATGACCAGTGCGGCCCAGCGCCCGATCGACGCGACACTGCTCGGCGGCGTACGAACTCAGGGCTCGGTGCACCCCGCGTCCGGCGGGCGGCTCGGCGTCCGGCACGAGGACCGGATCGAGCTGCACGACCGCGCGGCGTTCCTCGCGGGCGGCCGGTCACTGCTGCACTCCCTGGCGCTGCCCTGCCGGGCGCGGGTCACCCCGCTGCCCGACGGGACGGTCGTCGTGGCCGAGAGCGCCCGGATCCGGGCGGTCGGCGCCGACGGGCGCACCCGCTGGGCGCTCCCCCACCCCGTCTGGCGACACAGCTCACGAGACCCGCGGCCACCCGGTGCGCCGGTGGTCAGTCCCGACGGACGCCTGGTCTGCGCCGTCGTGCCGGCGCTCGAGCCGGACACCGAGGAGCGCGTGTACGTCCGGGACACGCTGCTGCTCCTGGACGCCGCCACCGGCGCCGTCCTCGCCGAGCGGCCCGTCGGCCCGGTCGCCTCCGACCTGACCGGCACCTGGCACCCCGACGGCCACTTGATGGCACTGTCCTGCTGGACGGCCTGTGCGAGCTGGACGACGTGGTGGGTCGAACCGCGCCACGACGGGCTCCACATCCGCGGCGGGGTAGGCATGCACGAGATCGTCGGCTTCCTGCCCGGCAGCACCCGGGCCCTCACCCTGCGGCGCGCCGAGCACATCGCCGTCAACGACGACCGTGACGAGCTCGCCGCGCACGACGCCGCGAGCGACGAGCAGACCGCGCTGTTCGATCTGTCCGCGCTCGCCGCGGACGCCGAGAACGACGAGTTCACCGCGGCCTGCCTGCTCGACGACGCCCATGTCCTGGTCGCGGGACGGATCTTCCCCCGCGGCAGGCCGCCCGCCACCCGGCACTGGCTCTGCGACGCGCGGACCCTCGCACCGCTGGGCAGGCTGCGCTATCCCCGCCGGGTCGGCACGGCCGTCACCGCGCTCGGCGACGGCACCTGGCTGACCCGTCACGGCGACGAACTCCACCGCTGGGCACTCCCGCCCACTCTGCGCCCCGCAGGCCGCGCCTGACGCCGTAGGGCCCCCTCCGGCTCCGGGCACGGCCGAGCCCCGGACCGCACGGGCGGCCGGGGCACGGGCGACAGGGGTGCCGGGGCGCGCTACTCCGCGCCCTCCTCCGTGTCCTCGATGTCCGAAGGGGCGTCGGTGGGCGCCGTGGCGGCCTCCTCGGCCTCCAGCAACCGCGACAGCTGCCGCCCGATGATCCGCTTGAACTTCCGCGCCTGCGGCCTCGTACGGTCCAGGACCGCGACCTCCAGGCGCTCGGCGGGGATCTCCCGATCGCTGCCGTTGGCCTGGCTGGACAGGGCCTGGACGGCGAGCTTCAGCGCCTCGGCCAGCGACATCCCGTCGCGGTGCCGCTGGTCGAGGAAGCTGCTGATCTGCTCCGCGTTGCCGCCGACGGCGACCGAGCCGTGCTCGTCCACGATCGAACCGTCGTGCGGGAGGCGGTAGATCTGGTCACCCTCGGGGGACGCGCCGACCTCGGCGACGACCAGCTCCACCTCGTACGGCTTCTCACCGGCGCTGGAGAAGATGGTGCCGAGCGTCTGCGCGTACACGTTCGCGAGGCCGCGGGCCGTGACGTCGTCGCGGTCGTAGGTGTATCCCCGCAGGTCCGCGTAGCGCACACCGCCGATGCGCAGGTTCTCGTACTCGTTGTACTTGCCGGCCGCGGCGAAGCCGATCCGGTCGTAGATCTCACTGAACTTGTGCAGGGCGCGGGACGGGTTCTCGCCGACGAAGACGATGCCGTCGGCGTACTGCATGACGACGAGGCTGCGACCGCGGGCGATGCCCTTGCGGGCGTATTCCGCCCGGTCGGCCATGGCCTGCTGGGGTGAGACATAGAACGGCGTCGACACCGGCTATCCGTCCCTTTCTGTCAAAGGCGAGTACATGGATCAGAGCAGCGCGGCACGCGGGCCGTCGGGGTGGGCCAGGCGGCCTTCGAGGATCGACCGGGCGATCTCGGAGGTCTCGGCCTCGGTGAGCCTGCGGAAGCCCTCGTCGGTGATGACCGTGACGATGGGGTAGATCCGCCGGGCCACGTCCGGGCCGCCCGTCGCCGAGTCGTCGTCGGCGGCGTCGTAGAGCGCCTGGACGACCAGCGTGGTGGCCTGCTGCTCGGTCTGGTCCTCGCGGTAGAGCTTCTTCATGGCGCCGCGCGCGAAGATCGAGCCGGAGCCGGTGGCCGCGTACCCCTGTTCCTCGGAGCGGCCGCCCGTGACGTCGTACGAGAAGATGCGGCCCTTGTCGCGGTCGATGTCGTAACCGGCGAAGAGCGGCACCACGGCCAGGCCCTGCATGGCCATGCCGAGATTGCTGCGGATCATCGTGGAGAGGCGGTTGGCCTTGCCCTCCAGGGAGAGCTGGACGCCCTCGACCTTCTCGAAGTGCTCCAGCTCCAGCTGGAACAGCTTGACCATCTCCACGGCCAGGCCGGCGGTGCCGGCGATGCCCACGGCCGAGTACTCGTCGGCCGGGAAGACCTTCTGCATGTCGCGCTGCGCGATCATGTTGCCCATGGTGGCGCGGCGGTCGCCGGCCAGCACCACGCCGCCGGCGAACGTCGTCGCGACGATGGTCGTGCCGTGCGGGGCCTCGAAGACTCCCTGCACGGGCGGCAGTGAGCGGTTGCCCGGGAGCAGCTCCGGTGAGTGCTCGCCGAGGAAGTCCATGAAGGACGAGGAGCCCGGCGTCAGGAAGGCTGCCGGCAGACGCCCGGTGCTACGAGGGTTGGCTTCCACGCGTTTCCTTCCGGGTAGGCGGCGGCCCGCCTCTGCACGCGCGGGCCGATCTTTCGAACTGTGCACGGACCTTACCCGCGCCGTGGCCGGTCATCCGTCCCGGTCCCCCCGGCTTTCGCCGACGGGAGCCGGGACGGACAACGGTCGTTACTGGCCGCCCTTTTGGACGAAGGAACGCACGAAGTCCTCCGCGTTCTCCTCGAGGACGTCGTCGATCTCGTCCAGTACGGAGTCGACGTCGTCCGACAGCTTCTCCTGGCGCTCCTTGAGGTCTTCGGCCGCCTGCGCGTCCTGCGTCTGCTCCTCGACCTCCTCAGTGGAACGCGTGGCCTTCTGCTGTCCGCCGCCGGTGTCCTTGGTCGCCATGTCCCTCACCCCGCTCGGTTTGCCCTGACGTGAGTTCGTTCGGTCAAGATCAGACCCTACAAGCCGGGTCCGACATCGGCCCCGCACTTTCGCTCAACGTCCGGGGACCACCTCGATGATTCCCGGACGGGAGGACTTTCAGCCCCCGGTCAGCCCCCGGACAGCACGCGGACCAGCTCTTCGGCCGTGCGGCAGCGGTCCAGGAGTTCCTTGACGTGGTTACGTGTACCACGCAACGGTTCCAGCGTGGGCACTCGTTGCAGAGAGTCACGGCCGGGCAGGTCGAAGATGACCGAGTCCCACGACGCGGCCGCAACGTCGTCCGCGTACTGCTCCAGGCAGCGGCCGCGGAAATAGGCCCTGGTGTCCTCCGGAGGGCTGGCCTGCGCCCGCTCGACGGCCTGCTCGTCCAGAAGGCGCTTCATCTTCCCTCGGGCCGCCAGACGGTTGTACAGGCCCTTGTCCGGCCGCACGTCCGCGTACTGCAGGTCCACGAGGTGGAGGCGTGCCGCGTCCCAGTCCAGGGTGTCGCGGCGCCGGTAGCCCTCCATGAGTTCCCGCTTGGCGATCCAGTCCAGCTCGCCGGACAGGCTCATGGGGTCGTTCTCGAGGCGGTTGAGTGTGTCCTCCCAGCGCGTGAGGACGTCCTTGGTCTGCTCGTCGGCGTCGGCGCCGAAGCGCTCCTCGACGTACTTGCGCGCGAGCTCGAAGTACTCCATCTGCAACTGGACGGCGGTGAGTGTGCGGCCGCTACGGAGTGTGACGAGATGCTGGAGGCTCGGGTCGTGCGAGACCTGGTGCAGTGTGCGCACGGGCTGCTCGACCGCGAGGTCGACCGCGATGAATCCGTCCTCGATCATCGAGAGCACCAGGGCCGTGGTGCCCAGCTTGAGGTAGGTGGAGATCTCCGACAGGTTCGCGTCGCCGATGATCACGTGCAGCCGGCGGTACTTCTCGGCGTCGGAGTGCGGTTCGTCGCGGGTGTTGATGATCGGGCGCTTGAGGGTGGTCTCGAGGCCCACTTCGACCTCGAAATAGTCCGCGCGCTGGCTGATCTGGAAGCCGTGCTCGTGGCCGTCCTGGCCGATGCCCACCCGGCCCGCGCCCGTGACGACCTGGCGGGAGACGAAGAACGGCGTCAGATGGCGCACGATGTCCGAGAACGGGGTCTCCCGCTTCATCAGGTAGTTCTCGTGCGTGCCGTAGGACGCGCCCTTGTTGTCGGTGTTGTTCTTGTAGAGGTGGATGGGCTGGGCCCCGGGCAGCTGGGCCGCCCGCTCTGCGGCCTCGGCCATGATCCGTTCGCCGGCCTTGTCCCAGAGCACGGCATCGCGCGGATTGGTCACCTCGGGCGAGCTGTACTCGGGGTGGGCGTGGTCGACGTAGAGCCGTGCGCCGTTGGTGAGGATCACATTGGCCAGGCCGATGTCCTCGTCGGTGAGCTGGCTGGAGTCGGCGGCCTCGCGGGCGAGGTCGAAGCCGCGGGCGTCCCGCAGCGGATTCTCCTCCTCGAAGTCCCAGCGGGCGCGGCGCGCCCTGTGCATCGCCGCCGCGTAGGCATTGACGATCTGGGACGAGGTGAGCATGGCATTGGCGTTCGGGTGGCCGGGGACGGAGATGCCGTACTCCGTCTCGATTCCCATTACTCGCCGTACGGTCATGCGGCCCTCCTTGCCCGGCGGCGCTCCCCGCTGGGAGCGGCGCTCAGATACCGCTGGCTCTCCGGTGCGCGTGCGGTGCCCGTCCCCGCACTCCGCGACTCTGCGGTACCGACGAGCCTAGAACGCCGTCGCGTGGGTGGGGAGATCAATTCGGTCATTGCTCTGTGTGGTCCCACCTGGCCGGAAAGCATCCGGCTGCGGATACCCGCCCCCTGCCGTCGCGGGGGACCGCGGCATCCGCAGCCGGTACGCCTGCCTACAGGTACTGACCGGTGTTCGCCACCGTGTCGATGGACCGGCCGGTGTCGGCGCCCTGCTTTCCGGTGACGAGGGTGCGGATGAAGACGATCCGCTCGCCCTTCTTTCCGGAGATCCGGGCCCAGTCGTCCGGGTTGGTGGTGTTGGGCAGGTCCTCGTTCTCCTTGAACTCGTCCACGCAGGCCTGGAGCAGGTGGGAGACGCGGATGCCCTTCTGGTTGTGGTCGAGGAAGGCCTTGATGGCCATCTTCTTGGCCCGGTCGACGATGTTCTGGATCATCGCGCCGGAGTTGAAGTCCTTGAAGTAGAGGACTTCCTTGTCGCCGTTGGCGTACGTGACCTCGAGGAAGCGGTTCTCCTCGGACTCCGCGTACATCTGCTCCACGACCGACTGGATCATGGCGTGGGCCGCGGCCTCCTTCGATCCGCTGTGCTCGCCGAGGTCGTCGGCGTGCAGCGGGAGCGAGGGGGTCAGGTACTTGGCGAAGATGTCCTTGGCGGCCTCCGCGTCCGGACGCTCGATCTTGATCTTGACGTCGAGCCGGCCGGGCCGCAGGATCGCGGGGTCGATCATGTCCTCGCGGTTGGAGGCGCCGATGACGATGACGTTCTCCAGGCCCTCCACACCGTCGATCTCGGCGAGCAGCTGCGGGACGATGGTGTTCTCCACGTCCGAGCTGACGCCCGATCCACGCGTGCGGAAGAGGGACTCCATCTCGTCGAAGAAGACGATGACGGGGGTGCCCTCGCCCGCCTTCTCCCGGGCACGCTGGAAGACGAGGCGGATGTGCCGCTCGGTCTCACCGACGTACTTGTTGAGGAGCTCGGGGCCCTTGATGTTGAGGAAGTAGCTCTTCCCCGCGGGCTGGCCGGTCACCTCGGCGACCTTCTTGGCAAGGGAGTTGGCGACGGCCTTGGCGATGAGCGTCTTGCCGCATCCGGGCGGGCCGTAGAGCAGGATGCCCTTCGGCGGCCGCAGTTCGTGCTCCTTGAAGAGGTCGGGGTAGAGGTACGGCAGCTCGACCGCGTCGCGGATCATCTCGATCTGGCCGCCGAGGCCGCCGATCTTGTCGTAGTCGACGTCCGGGACCTCTTCGAGGACGAGCTCCTCGACCTCGCTCTTCGGGATCACCTCGTAGACGTAGCCGGAGCGCGGCTCGAGCAGCAGCGCGTCGCCGGGGCGGATGGTGGTGTCCAGCAGCGGCTCGGCGAGCCGCACCACCCGCTCCTCGTCGGTGTGCCCGAGCACCAGGGCGCGCTCGCCGTCCTCCAGGATCTCCTTGAGGGTGACGATGTCCCCGGCGCGCTCGAATTCCATGGCGTCGACCACGTTGAGCGCCTCGTTGAGCATGACCTCCTGGCCGCGCCGGAGGTCGTCGACCTCGACGCTGGGGCTCACGTTCACCCGGAGCTTGCGGCCCCCGGTGAAGATGTCGCACGTGCCGTCCTCGTTCGCCTGCAGGAAGACACCGAAGCCGGCCGGCGGCTGCGCGAGCCGGTCGACCTCCTCCTTGAGGGCCACGATCTGGTCGCGGGCCTCACGGAGCGTGTTGGCGAGCCGCTCGTTCTGTGCGGACACGCCGGCCAGGTTGGTCTGCAGCTCGACGATCCGCTCTTCGAGAATCCTCGTATGACGCGGAGAGTCGGCGAGCTTGCGGCGCAGGACGGCGATTTCCTGCTCGAGATAGGCAACCTGGCCGGCTGGGTCTTCAGACCCCCGCCCCGGCCGGATGCCGCGGTTGATGTCGTCGTCGTGGGCTGCCACGGTCCTCACCTCCTCCAAGGGGAGCTGGACGCTTCCTGACCCTACCTGTGTGGGTGGTGATTGAAACCCCTAGATCACAAAGACGGAAGGGGTGTGTCCGATCTTCACCCTTGCGCTCTCCCTCGTGCCAGGGGAATACCCAGCAGATACCCACCCGGCAACATCGGAAAGCGGTCGGTTGTATCGTCGAAGCGTTCAACACCCGTCAGGGCTGGCGCGACTTGTATCACTTACTGCGCCCGACGAAGGAAACGGCAGGAGATATGACCGTGCAGCACGAGGTTCCCACCGACGGTGCCGCCGAGGCTCTCGAGGTCTGGATCGACCAGGACCTCTGCACCGGCGACGGAATCTGTGCGCAGTACGCCCCGGACGTCTTCGAACTCGACATCGACGGCCTCGCCTACGTGAAGTCCGGGGACGACGAACTGCTCCAGGACCCGGGCGCGACAACGCCGGTGCCCCTGCCGCTGCTGAACGACGTCGTCGACTCCGCCAAGGAGTGCCCCGGCGACTGCATTCACGTACGTCGGGTTTCGGACAGGGTAGAGGTCTACGGCCCCGACGCGGAGTGAGTGGTCACATACCGCGCGCTTCCGGCTGGGCGGCACGCACGAACTTCCCGCCCTGCCACCGCCATTCGACGTCCTCCCGCTCGTCGGGGCAGCAGCTCGGCACCTCCGGCGAGGAGTACCCGAGCAGAGTGGCCGTGATCGCTCCGTCACGTACGGCGAGCGAGCCGACGCTGAGTTTCTCTGCCGGCTGAACCAGCGTCGCCACGACGCGTGCCGCGGTCCCGCGGCCGGCCGCGAGGACGTACACGCCGCTGGGCGGGGTGCCCGAACCGGCGTCGCACCGGGCCGCCACCACGGTCTCGGGGCCGCCGTCGCCGTCGAGGTCGCCTGTGGCCCGCTTCGTGACGACGGTGTCGAAACCGCCGCATTCCAGGGGCATCTCGACGCCCTCCGGATCGGGCGCCGGCGCGGGGGCGGGCGCCGTCACAGTGCGTGATTCCGAGCCCTTCTGGGACGCCGTGGCGGCGTCGGGCTGGACGAAGCCGGCGGCGGCCACGACCGCGGCCATCGCCGTCGCGGTGGCCAGCCAGTGCACGGGGCGGGCGTGGGTGTGCGCGAGGTCCGGGACGGCTGCGGAGTTCTGCACGCGGGGAGTCTCCTGAGAGGCCAGGGCTTGTGGGGGTGGCCAGCATCGTGCCATACGTCACATGGGACCGGAACAGGGGGGTCCGTAAGCCTCGGGTAAAGACTCCGCGATGACAGGCCCCGGTTGCGGAAGGCTCGCCGACGCGGGGTCAATACGACGACGCCGCCGTCGAGTTCCGGCCGGGGCACGGGAACTCGGCGGCGGCGCCGTCGTGTTGTACGGGTGCGGTCAGCCCTTGTTGGGCCCTTCGTAGTCCTCGCCGTACGCGCCCTTGGCGGGACGGCGGCGGCGCATCGGGGGCTCCACGCCGTCGGCGAGGCGGCGGGCTGTGACCAGGAAGCCGGTATGTCCGATCATCCGGTGGTCGGGGCGCACGGCCAGTCCCTCGACGTGCCAGTTGCGGATCATCGACTCCCAGGGCTGCGGCTCGGCGAAGCAGCCGATCTCACGGATGGACTCGACGGTGCGCGCGAGCTGGGTGGTCGTGGCGACGTAGCAGCACAGGATGCCGCCGGGGACGAGCGCCTTGGAGACGGCCTCCAGGCACTCCCAGGGCGCGAGCATGTCCAGGATGACGCGGTCGACGTCGGAGTCGGTGAGGTTGTCCTGGAGGTCGCCGACCGTGAGCTGCCAGGCGGGGTGCGGGCCGCCGAAGTAGCGCTCCACGTTCTGCTGGGCGATCTCGGCGAAGTCCGCGCGGCGCTCGTAGGAGTGGAGCATGCCGTGGTCGCCGATGGCGCGCAGGAGGAAGCTGCTCAGCGAACCCGAGCCCACGCCGGCCTCCACGACGCGTGCGCCGGGGAAGATGTCGGCGAAGGCCAGGATCTGCCCCGCGTCCTTGGGGTAGACCACGGCGGCGCCGCGGGGCATGGACAGGACGTAGTCGGGGAGCAGGGGGCGCAGCGCGAGGTAGGCGACGTTTCCCGTGGTACGGACAACACTGCCCTCGGGAGCGCCGATCAGCTCGTCGTGCGGGAAGGAACCCTTGTGGGTGTGGAAGTTCTTCCCGGCCTCGAGCGTGAACGTGTAGTGGCGTCCCTTGGGGTCGGTGAGCTGGACCTGGTCCCCGACCTTGAAGGGCCCGCGACGGCGGGCGGCACCGGTCGGTTCGGACATGTGACCAGCCTACCGGGCCCCGGCCCCGCGCCGGACCACGCCCCGGGCGGGACGGGCACGCGCCGTCTGGTCTGCTGCACGTCGACGCACGCTCGAGCGCCCCGGAGGAGAACCGAGCCCCTATGAAGAAGAAGCCGGCCGCGCCATCGCCGCGACGAAGGCGCGTTCGACGTCCGCCGTGGACAGGACGCCGTAGATCTCGCCGGTCTCCTCCACCACCAGGTACTCCGTCGCGGGCGCGGCACGGAGCCTGTCGAGCAGGGCCTCGCCGGCGAGCTCGGCGGGGACCTTCATGTCCTCGGTGAGCTCCTGGGCCAGGCCGCTCACCGCGACCCAGGGGCGGCGGTGCTCGGGGACGCCGACGATGGCGGCCTCGCGCACCAGGGCCGTGGGCTCCCCCTGGCCGTCGACGACGACGAGGGCGCGGGCCCCGGCCTCGTTGGCGCGGCGCAGCGCCTCGGAGAGCGGGGTGTCCGACTCGACGGGGACGGCGCGGCGGGTGAGCGCGCGGGCGGCGAGTTCGGGCAGGTGCTCGCGGAGCCGGGCCATGCGCAGGCTGTTGCCGGCGCCGGTCCAGATGATGGCGGCGAGGATCGCAGCGAGCAGCGCGTCGGTGACGGTCTCCATGCCCCCGATGTCCTCGGTGGCGTTGCCGAGTGCGCCGGTGTGGGTGAGCAGCGGGAGGCCGATGAGGACGGCGACGGCGAGGGCGCGGCCGACCCAGGCGGCGGCGATGGTGCCGGTCATGGGCTTGCCGCTGATCTTCCAGACGACGGCGCGCAGCATCCGGCCGCCGTCGAGGGGCAGTCCCGGCAGCAGGTTGAACGCGGCGACGATCAGGTTGGAGATCATCAGTCCGGCGAGCAGCACGCCGGGCACGGTGCCGGGCTCGACGGCCGTCATGCCGAGGTAGAACAGCCCGGCAAGCACGAGGGAGAGCAGCGGGCCGACGAAGGCGAGGACGAATTCGCGGCCGGGTGTCTCGGTCTCCTTCTCGATCTCGGAGACGCCACCGAAGAACTGGAGCTGGATGCGCCGCACCGGCAGTTTGAAGCGGAGCGCGGCGACGGTGTGGGCGAGCTCGTGGACGAGGACGGAGGCGTAGAAGGCGACCGCGAAGAACAGCGACACCAGGTAGCGGGCGCCGCCCAGTTCGGGCAGGACGCGGTCCAGCTGACCGCCGAAGACCCACGTGATCAGGGCGGCGACGACGAACCAGCTGGGGGCGACGTACACGGGCACGCCGAAGGGGCGGCCCATGAGAATGCCTCCGCCCGGTTCGCCCGAGCCGCGCTTCCTGCCACCGCCCGGCGCGGTCTTGCCCGCATCGGACCGCGGCCGCTCGCGCTCGCCGCTCGTGTCGTCCTCGTTCACGGGGTCCCTTCGTCGCCGAGCCTCTTCGCAAAAGGTGTCGCTCGCTCGATCATGCACGCGCGAGGTCCTGTCGTCGATGGTATGCCGCTCGCTGTCAGTGGCGGGCCGTAGGGTCTGCGTCATGAGTACGAGCCAGCAGCCCGCCGGCGGGCCGTCCGCCGCTGCCGCCGAGCCCGGGTCCGACGCCGAGGCGGACGGTGCGGCGACCGCTGCCGTGGTGCCGAGGCCGGCCGCGGAGCCGATGTCCCTGTCGCCTTCCCGGGCGGGCGACTTCATGCAGTGCCCCCTGCTGTACCGGTTCCGGGTGATCGACCGGCTGCCGGAGAAGCCGAGCGAGGCGGCGACCCGCGGGACGCTGGTGCACGCGGTGCTGGAGCGGCTGTTCGACGATCCGGCCCTCCAGCGCACGGCTCCGCGGGCGAAGGCGATGATTCCCGGCCAGTGGCAGAGGCTGCTGGAGACGAAGCCGGAGCTGGGCGAGCTGTTCGCCGAGGACGCCGGAGGCGAGCGGCTTGCGCGCTGGCTGGGCGAGGCGGAGCAGCTGGTGGAGCGGTGGTTCTCGCTGGAGGACCCGACCCGGCTGGAGCCCGCCGAGCGGGAGATGTTCGTCGAGACGGAGCTGGATTCGGGACTGCGGCTGCGCGGGGTGATCGACCGGGTGGACATCGCGCCGACGGGCGAGGTGCGGATCGTCGACTACAAGACGGGCAAGGCACCCCGCCCCGAGTACAGCGAGGGCGCGCTGTTCCAGATGAAGTTCTACGCGCTGGTGATCTGGCGCCTGAAGAACGTGCTCCCCCGCCGGCTCCAGCTCGTGTACCTGGGCAGCGGTGACGTGCTGACGTACGACCCGGCGATGGCGGACCTGGAGCGGATGGAGCGCAAGCTGCTGGCCCTGTGGGAGGCGATCCGGCAGGCGACGCGGACCGGCGACTGGCGCCCGCGCCCGACCAAGCTGTGCGGCTGGTGCGACCACCAGGAGTTCTGTCCGGAATTCGGGGGCACTCCCCCGGTTTATCCGCTGAGCATTTCCCCGGCCGCGTCGGCCGAGGATGGTCAGGGCAGAATGGGCCCGGTCTAAAGAAGGAGTTCCCGTGGCTATCCGCGTCCTACTGGTCGACGACCAGCCGCTGTTGCGCACCGGCTTCCGGATGATCCTGGAGGCTGAGCAGGACATCGCGGTGGTGGGCGAGGCCGGGGACGGCCTCCAGGCCCTCGATCAGGTGCGGGCGCTGCAGCCCGATGTGGTGCTGATGGACATCCGGATGCCGCGGATGGACGGTGTCGAGGCTACCCGGCAGATCACGGGCCCGGGCCGGGACGGCCCGGCGAAGGTGCTGGTGCTGACGACGTTCGACCTCGACGAGTACGTGGTGGAGGCGTTGCGCGCCGGCGCCAGCGGCTTCCTGCTGAAGGACGCCCCGGCCAATGAGCTGGTGCAGGCGATCCGGGTGGTCGCGGCCGGCGAGGCGATGCTGGCGCCGAGCATCACCCGGCGGCTCCTCGACAAGTACGCCGACCATCTGCCGTCGGGCGAGGAGCCCGTTCCGGACACGCTGCACACACTGACCGACCGTGAGGTCGAGGTGCTGAAGCTGGTCGCCCGGGGTTTGTCGAACGCGGAGATCGCCGCGGATCTCTTCGTGAGCGAGACGACCGTGAAGACGCATGTCGGCCATGTGCTCACCAAGCTGAGCCTGCGCGACCGCGTCCAGGCCGCGGTGTACGCCTACGAGAGCGGTCTGGTGCGCCCCGGCGCTCAGTGAGCGCGGGGCACGACGGGCAACGGCCGGTGTCCGTCGGTGGGTTCCACCGACGGACACCGGCCGTTCGCGTCTGCGGGTGCGCCGGTATCAGACGCCGCTGCCGCGGGCCAGCTCCCACAGCTGAAGGTCGGAGCTGGTGTTGAGCGCCCATTCGACGCCCGTGATGTCGTCGTGGGCGGCGACGTACTGCTTGCCCTGCCACAGCGGCAGCACGGGCACGTCGTTGGCGACGATCTCCTGGATCTTCTTGAAGGCCGGGGAGGCCGCGGTGCGGTCGGCCTCGCGGCGCGACTGCGGGATGAGGTTGCGCGCCTCTTCGCTCACGTAGGGCGAGTTGAGGAAGTTGCCCTTGTCGAGGAACGGGGCGGTGTAGTTGTCCGGGTCCGGGAAGTCGGGGAACCAGCCGAGGCCGTAGACCGCGTAGTCACCGCGCTTCTGGGCCGGGCGGAACTTGGCCCACTCGGTGCCCTTGATGGTGACGTCGAAGAGCCCGGTCGCGTTCAGCTGGTCGCGGAGCGTCTCGAACTCCTTGGCCGTGCCCGCGCCGTAGTGGTCGGTGGTGTAGTTCAGCTCCAGCTCGACCGGGGTGTCGATGCCGGCGTCGTTCAGGAGGGCCGCGGCCTTCTTGCGGCTCGGCTCGCCGTACTTGTTGTAGAACGAGTTGGTGTGCGCGGCGATGCTCGACGGGATGAGCGAGTAGAGCGGCTCGGCGGTGGAGCCGTACACCTGGCCGGCGATCTGGCCGCGGTCGATGACGGCCGCCATCGCCTGACGCACGGCCTTGTTCTTCACCGACGGGTCGTTCGTGTTGAAGGCGAGGTAGCGGATCTCCAGGCCGGGGACCTCGGTGAGCGTGATGCCCTCCTTGGGTGCGGTGGAGAGTTCCTTGATCTGCTCGGGTGACATCGCGCGGGTCATCATGTCGATCTCACCGGACTCGAGCGCCTTGCCCATGGCCTCGGCGTCGGGGAACGACCGCAGTTCGACCCGGTCGTTGCGGAGCTTGATGTCGCCCTTGTAGTTGGGGTTCTTGGTGAAGACGACCTTGGAGATGCGGTCCCCGTCGGTCTCGCTCTCCATGGTGTACGGGCCGGTGCCCTCGACCTCGAAGCCCTCCCGGAGCTTCTTCCCGTCGTACTGCTTGGGGCTGACGATGGCGGCGACCGGCGTCGAGAGCTTGTACGGGAAGGTGGCGTCGGGCGTGGAGAGATGGAAGATGACCTCGTCGTCGCCCTTGGTCTCGATGGTGTCGATGTTCGACAGGAGGGCGGCGGTGCCGTTGTCGGCGTCGATGTCGAGGACGCGCTGGATGGAGAACTTGACGTCCTCCGCGGTCACCGCGGTGCCGTCGGCGAACTTCAGTCCGCTGCGCAGCTTGCAGCGGTAGCTCTCGCTCGCGGTGTCCGTGAAGACGCAGGACTCGGCGGCGTCCGGGACGGGCTCGCCACCGCCGCGCGGCGGGTGCATCAGCGTCTGGACGGTCTGGCGCAGGACGTTCCAGGCGCCGGTGTCGTAGGCGTAGGCCGGGTCGAGGGGCGCGGGAGAGTCGGCGGTGGCGGCGAACTGGTCCGTGGTGCCCACGACGATGGCGTCACCGCCGCCCGACCCGCCGTCCGTGCTGCCGCAGGCGACGAGCACGGGCGCGAGCAGGCCGATCATGGCCAGCGGCACCAAAGTCTTACGGTTCATCCTGGACGTACTCCCTCATCCATCCGGCACTGTGATACAGCGTTGTGTGCAAGTCACTCCACCGCTTCCACCCGGTCGGGGCGGCGCGATCGGGCCGGGGATACAGAGCGATCGGTCCTGTGTTTCCGACGGCTTGGTGGCCGGCGGGACACCACGGCGACGCGGTGAAGTTCTCGCGATGAGATTAGTCGGCGGCGCCAGGAAAGCGTGACCGGACCCGAGTTGGGGCGTAATCGCTGAGTGATCATCAACGCCTGGGCAGAGGCAGCTCGCCCCTGGAGGATTCAGGCGCTCCTCCCGCAAATCGGACAGTCCAAGGCGCCCGATCCCGGTCGAACGGGGCATCGGGCGCCGGACGCGGTCTGCCGAGACGGCACGCACAGTGACGAACGTCACCATGGGGACGCATTCTCGAATATCGAACAGTCATCGCACGAGTCACGGAAAAGGCGTGCCCCGCAGCCCCCGAGTTTTCCGTGCATTCGAGAAACACGGACAGTACACGTATCAGTGCGGTGAGGTGATCAGCGTGCGCAGGAAAAGCAGATCGACTTCTTCGAGCGACTGAACGACGATTCGGCCCGCGGCGGGCGCGATCGGCGCCACCGACGGCACCGCGACGACCCGGCACCCGGCCGCTTCGGCGGCGGCCACCCCGGTCGCCGTGTCCTCGACGACCGCGCATCTCAAGGGGTCGGCGCCCAGCCCCTGGGCGGCCAGCAGGTACGGGTCGGGGTGCGGCTTGGTGCGCGGCACCTCGTCCCCCGCAACGGACAGGGCGAAGTACTGGGGGCCGAGGGAGGCCATGATGCGGTCGATGATGCGGCGGTGGGAGGCGGAGACCAGCGCCGTGGGCACGTTGTGCGCGGCCAGCTCGGCGAGCAGCCGCTCCGCACCCGGCATCAGCGGCACACCGCGTCCGATCCGGTCCTCGAACTTGTCGTTGAGCAGCACGGTCAGCTCGGCCAGGCTGATGTCCGCGCCCGTGGCCTCGATCAGGTAGCCGGCGCTGCGGGTCATGGGACCGCCGACGACGACGTCCCGCCATGTCTCGTCCAGCTGGTGCCCGAGGTCCGCGAAGACCTCCACCTCGGCGTCCCACCAGAAGCCCTCGGTGTCGACCAGGGTGCCGTCCATGTCGAGGAAGACGGCCTGGAGCGCCGCCCCATCGGCCGAACGGGTCAGGGACGCGGGGACCGTGCTGGTCATGGGCACACCTCCGGAAGGGACGAGAAGGCCGGCCACCTCACCCTGCGGCTTTCCCGCAAGGTCTGGTGACCGGCCTGCACTGGACCGACCAGTGTACGACTCGTCCGATCAGCGTGCGTTGAAATACTTTGCCTCGGGGTGGTGAATCACGATCGCGTCCGTGGACTGCTCCGGATGGAGCTGGAACTCCTCGGACAGCTGCACCCCGATCCGCTCGGGCTGCAGCAGCTCGGCGATCTTGGCGCGGTCCTCCAGATCGGGGCAGGCGCCGTAACCCAGCGAGAACCGGGCGCCGCGGTACTTGAGCGCGAACATGTCCTCGACGTCCGCCGGGTCCTCGCCGCCGAAACCGAGCTCGGCGCGGACGCGCGCGTGCCAGTACTCGGCGAGGGCCTCCGCCAGCTGGACGGACAGCCCGTGCAGTTCGAGGTAGTCGCGGTAGGAGTCGGCCTCGAAGAGCTTCGCGGTCTCCTCACCGATCCTGGACCCGACGGTGACCACCTGGAGGCCGACGACATCGGTCTCGCCGGACTCCTCGGGACGGAAGAAGTCCGCCAGGCACAGCCTGCGGCCACGGCGCTGGCGCGGGAAGGAGAAGCGGGTGCGCTCGGAGCCGTCCTCGTTCAGGAGGATCAGGTCGTCGCCCTTGGACACGCAGGGGAAGTAGCCGTAGACGACGGCCGCCTCCAGCATGTTCTGCGTGTGCAGCTGGTCCAGCCAGCCGCGCAGGCGCGGCCGGCCCTCGCTCTCCACCAGCTCCTCGTACGACGGTCCGTCACCGGTGCGGGACTGCTTGAGCCCCCACTGGCCCTTGAAGAGGGCGCCTTCGTCGAGCCAGGAGGCGTACTCCTTGAGCGGGATGCCCTTGACGACACGCGTACCCCAGAAGGGCGGCTCCGGTACCCGGTTGTCCGTGGCCACGTCGGAGCGGACCGCGCCCTCGGCCGGAGCCGCCTCCTCCACCACGGCGGAGGCGGTGGCGCGCACCCGGCGCTGCTTGAGCTCGGGCAGGACGGCGCCGGGCACTCCGCGCTTGACCGCGATGAGGGCGTCCATCAGGCGCAGGCCCTCGAAGGCGTCACGGGCGTAACGGACCTCGCCCTCGTAGATCTCGTGGAGGTCCTGCTCGACGTAGGCGCGGGTGAGGGCGGCGCCGCCGAGGATGACGGGGTAGTCGGCGGCCAGCTTGCGCTGGTTGAGCTCCTCCAGGTTCTCCTTCATGATCACCGTGGACTTGACGAGCAGGCCGGACATGCCGATGACGTCGGCCTTGTGCTCCTTCGCCGCGTCCAGGATCGCGGCGACGGGCTGCTTGATGCCCAGGTTGACCACGTTGTAGCCGTTGTTGGACAGGATGATGTCGACGAGGTTCTTGCCGATGTCGTGCACGTCGCCGCGGACGGTGGCCAGGACGATGGTGCCCTTGCCCTCGTCGTCCGTCTTCTCCATGTGCGGTTCCAGGTAGGCGACCGCGGTCTTCATCACCTCGGCCGACTGGAGCACGAACGGCAGCTGCATCTGGCCCGAGCCGAACAGCTCGCCGACCACCTTCATGCCGTCGAGCAGCGTGTCGTTGACGATGTCCAGGGCGGGCCGGTCCCGCAGCGCCTCGTCGAGGTCGGCCTCGAGGCCGTTCTTCTCGCCGTCGATGATGCGCCGCTTGAGGCGCTCCTCCAGCGGCAGGGCGAGCAGTTCCTCCGCCTTGCCGGCCTTCATCGACTTGGTGTTGACGCCCTCGAACAGCGCCATCAGCTTCTGCAGCGGGTCGTAGCCCTCGGCGCGCCGGTCGTAGATCAGGTCGAGCGCCGTGCTGACCTGTTCCTCGTCGAAGCGGGCGATCGGCAGGATCTTGGAGGCGTGCACGATCGCCGAGTCCAGGCCCGCCTTCACGCACTCGTCGAGGAAGACGGAGTTGAGCAGGATGCGGGCGGCCGGGTTGAGGCCGAAGGAGATGTTCGACAGACCGAGGGTGGTCTGCACCTCGGGGTGACGCCTCTTCAGCTCGCGGATCGCCTCGATGGTGTTGACGCCGTCCTTGCGGGACTCCTCCTGTCCCGTACAGATCGTGAACGTCAGCGTGTCGATGAGGATGTCCGACTCGTGGATGCCCCAGTTGCCGGTGAGGTCCTCGATGAGCCGCTCCGCGACCGCCACCTTGTGCTCGACGCTGCGGGCCTGGCCCTCCTCGTCGATCGTCAGCGCGATCAGCGCGGCACCGTGCTCCTGGGCCAGGCGCGTGACCTTCGCGAAGCGGGACTCGGGGCCGTCGCCGTCCTCGTAGTTCACCGAGTTGATGACAGCACGGCCGCCCAGCTTCTCCAGGCCGGCGCGGATGACGTCGACCTCGGTCGAGTCCAGCACGATCGGCAGCGTCGACGCGGTGGCGAACCGGCCGGCCAACTCCTCCATGTCCGCCACGCCGTCACGGCCGACGTAGTCGACGCACAGGTCGAGCATGTGGGCGCCCTCGCGGATCTGGTCCCGGGCCATCTCCACACAGTCGTCCCAGCGGCCCTCCAGCATGGCCTCGCGGAACTTCTTCGAGCCGTTGGCGTTCGTCCGCTCACCGATCGCCATGTAGGCGGTGTCCTGCCGGAACGGCACCGTCTGGTACAGCGACGCGGCGCCCGGCTCCGGGCGCGGCTCGCGGACCGCCGGCCGGATGCCGCGCACCCGCTCGACGACCTGGCGCAGGTGCTCCGGCGTCGTGCCGCAGCAGCCGCCGACGAGCGAGAGGCCGTACTCGCGGACGAACGTCTCCTGCGCGTCGGCGAGCTCGGGCGCCGTCAGCGGGTAGTGGGCGCCGTCCCTGCCGAGCACCGGGAGGCCGGCGTTCGGCATGCAGGACAGCGGGACGCGGGAGTGGCGGGCGAGATACCGCAGGTGCTCGCTCATCTCGGCCGGGCCGGTGGCGCAGTTCAGACCGATCATGTCGATGCCCAGCGGCTCCAGCGCGGTCAGGGCCGCGCCGATCTCCGAGCCGAGCAGCATCGTGCCGGTCGTCTCGACCGTCACGGAGCAGATGACGGGCAGGCTGGAGCCGGTCGCGTCCAGCGCGCGGCGGGCGCCGAGGATGGCGGCCTTCGTCTGGAGCAGGTCCTGGGTCGTCTCGACGAGCAGCGCGTCGGCGCCGCCGGCGATCATGCCCTCGGCGTTCTGCTGATAGGCGTCGCGCAGGGCCGTGTACGGGGCGTGGCCCAGCGTCGGCAGCTTGGTGCCCGGGCCCATGGAGCCCAGCACCCAGCGCTGCTGCCCGGTCGAGGCCGTGAACTCGTCGGCGACCTCGCGGGCGAGGCGGGCGCCGGCCTCGGACAGTTCGAAGACGCGCTCGGGGATGTCGTACTCGCCGAGCGCCGCGAGGTTCGCGCCGAACGTGTTCGTCTCGACGCAGTCGACGCCGACCTCGAAGTAGGCCTCGTGGACGGAACGGACGATGTCGGGGCGCGTGACGTTCAGGACCTCGTTGCAGCCCTCGAGGTTCTCGAAGTCCTCGAGGCTGGGGTCCTGGGCCTGGAGCATCGTGCCCATCGCGCCGTCGGCCACCACCACCCGGGTGGCGAGCGCTTCGCGCAGTGCGTCGATTCGGGTCCGGCTGTCAGCGGAAGGGGTCGGCGACGAGGCCATGGAATGTGCTCCCTGGGATGCGACGGCTGTCGGCTTTGCGTCTTCCGGTGGAAGGCGCACGCAGCCAGAGTAGCCGTGCGCCTCCTTCCTGCGGGGAGGTGTCCCACGACGCGGACGGAACGGTGCCGTGCGGGGTTTCCGTGGGTAGCTCGACCGGGGGATACTCACTCCGCGATGACCAAGGTCGGCATGGGCCGATAGTGTTCAGCATTGTCGAACCACTACCAAGATCGTCGAACCGCAGTGAGAAGGGCCGATCCGATGGCGAAGAACATTCAGTCCCTGGAGCGTGCGGCCGCGATGCTGCGGCTGCTCGCCGGCGGAGAACGCCGGCTGGGACTGTCGGACATCGCCTCCTCCCTGGATCTGGCCAAGGGTACGGCCCACGGCATTCTGCGCACCCTCCAGGCCGAGGGCTTCGTCGAACAGGACACCGCGTCCGGCCGCTACCAGCTGGGGGCCGAGCTCCTGCGGCTCGGCAACAGCTATCTGGACGTGCACGAGCTGCGGGCCCGCGCCCTCGTCTGGACCGACGACCTCGCGCGCTCCAGCGGGGAGAGCGTGCATCTCGGCGTCCTGCACCAGCACGGCGTGCTCATCGTCCACCACGTCTTCCGGCCGGACGACAGCCGGCAGGTCCTCGAAGTGGGGGCCATGCAGCCGCTGCACTCCACGGCCCTGGGCAAGGTGCTGGCGGCGTACGACCCCGTGGCGCACAGCGAGGCGCTCGAGGTCGACCGCAAGGCGTTCACCCCGCGGACGGTGACCGGGCTCGACGAGTTCGAGACCGTGCTGGACCACACCAGGGCGCGCGGCTGGGCGGCCGACGTGGAGGAGACGTGGGAGGGCGTGGCCGCCGTCGCCGCCCCCATCCACGACCGACGGCGTATGCCCGTGGGCGCCGTGGCCATCACGGGCGCCGTGGAGCGCGTCTGCGACGGCACCAGGGAGCTGCGGTCCGAGCTGGTGGCGGCGGTGCGCGACTGCGCGCGGGCCGTGTCGAGGGACCTCGGCGCCGGGCGGTTCTGATCGCCTTGGCGCATCGTCGGTAACGATCCGGTTTTCGCCGGACACAACCCTTGACGTCGTGTTTACCAGGGGGCAAAACTGCCGTTCACCGGTCGGCAATGCCGAACACCTAACGGCAATACACGCTAGAGTGTGGCAAAGCCAGACCGGGAGAACGCCCTCTGCTGAGGGCGCGGACCACCGGAGGGACCCGGGGTTCGCCTTCCCCTGGACGAAGGACAAAGGAGTCGCGGGTGTCCAACTCCGACATCTTCATCGGCGAGATCATCGGTACCGCCGTTCTCATCCTGCTCGGCGGCGGCGTCGTCGCCGCTGTCGTACTCAAGCGCTCGAAGGCGCAGAACGCCGGCTGGCTGGCCATCACCTTCGGGTGGGGCTTCGCGGTCCTGACCGCGGTGTACATGACCGGAGCCCTTTCGGGGGCTCACCTCAACCCGGCCGTCACCGTCGGCATCGCGATCAAGGCCAACGACTGGGGCACCGTCCCCGTCTACCTCGCCGGGCAGCTGCTCGGCGCCATGATCGGCGCGGCGCTGGTCTGGATCGCCTACTACGGACAGTTCCAAGCTCATCTCACCGACCCCGAGATCGTGGGCGACCCGGCCGACAAGGCGATCGAGGGTCCGCACGCGGAGGGCAGCGGCAAGGCCGGCCCGGTGCTCGGCGTCTTCTCCACCGGCCCGGAGATCCGCAAGGTCTGGCAGAACCTCGCCACCGAGATCATCGGCACGGCAGTGCTGGTCCTCGCGGTGCTCACGCAGGGTCTGAACGACAGCGGCAAGGGCCTCGGCCCGCTCGGCGGACTGATGGTCGCCCTCGTTGTCGTCGGCATCGGTCTCTCTCTCGGCGGCCCGACCGGCTACGCCATCAACCCCGCTCGTGACCTGGGTCCGCGCATCGTGCACGCCCTGCTCCCGCTGCCGAACAAGGGCGGCTCCGACTGGGGCTACGCCTGGATCCCCGTCGTCGGTCCGCTGATCGGTGCGGCCGTCGGTGCGGGTATCTACAACATCGCGTTCGCCTGAGCCGTATCAGCAGCACGAGCCGTATTCATGACAGACCTGAGCAGGAGCACCCCGTGACCGACGCACACACCACCGGGCCGTTCATCGCGGCCATCGACCAGGGCACCACCTCCAGCCGCTGCATCGTCTTCGACAAGGACGGCCGGATCGTCTCCGTCGACCAGAAGGAGCACGAGCAGATCTTCCCGAAGCCGGGCTGGGTCGAGCACAACGCCGCCGAGATCTGGACGAACGTCCAGGAGGTCGTGGCGGGCGCCATCGAGAAGGCCGGCATCACCTCCGCGGACGTCAAGGCCATCGGCATCACCAACCAGCGCGAGACGACGCTGCTGTGGGACAAGAACACCGGTGAGCCCGTCCACAACGCCATCGTCTGGCAGGACACCCGCACCGACGCGCTCTGCAAGGAGCTCGGCCGCAATGTGGGCCAGGACCGCTTCCGCCGCGAGACGGGCCTGCCGCTCGCCTCGTACTTCGCCGGCCCCAAGGCGCGCTGGCTGCTCGACAACGTCGAGGGCCTGCGCGAGCGCGCCGAGCGCGGCGAGATTCTCTTCGGCACCATGGACTCCTGGGTCATCTGGAACCTGACCGGCGGAGTCGACGGCGGCGTCCACGTCACCGACGTCACCAACGCCTCCCGCACCATGCTGATGAACCTGCACACCATGGAGTGGGACGACAAGATCCTCCAGTCCATGGAGGTGCCGGCGGCGATCCTGCCGGAGATCCGTTCCTCCGCCGAGGTGTACGGGCTGGCCAAGGGCGGCGCGCTGGACGGCATCCCGGTGGCCTCCGCGCTCGGCGACCAGCAGGCGGCCCTGTTCGGCCAGACCTGCTACTCGAAGGGCGAGGCCAAGTCCACGTACGGCACCGGCACCTTCATGCTGATGAACACCGGTGACGAGCCCGTCAACTCCTACAACGGCCTGCTGACCACCGTCGGCTACCGCATCGGCGACGAGAAGGCGGTCTACGCCCTCGAGGGCTCGATCGCCGTCACCGGTTCGCTGGTGCAGTGGATGCGCGACCAGATGGGCCTGATCAACTCGGCCGCCGAGATCGAGACCCTCGCCTCCTCGGTCGAGGACAACGGCGGCGCCTACTTCGTCCCGGCCTTCTCCGGCCTCTTCGCCCCGTACTGGCGCTCCGACGCCCGCGGTGTGATCGCCGGACTGACCCGGTACGTCACCAAGGCGCACATCGCGCGCGCCGTTCTCGAGGCCACCGCCTGGCAGACCCGCGAGATCACCGACGCCATGACGAAGGACTCCGGCGTCGAGCTGACCGCGCTCAAGGTCGACGGCGGCATGACCTCCAACAACCTGCTGATGCAGACGCTCTCGGACTTCCTGGACGCGCCGGTCGTGCGTCCGATGGTCGCCGAGACCACCTGCCTCGGCGCCGCCTACGCCGCCGGCCTGGCCGTCGGCTTCTGGCCGGACACCGACGCGCTGCGCGCCAACTGGCGCCGGGCCGCCGAGTGGACCCCGCGCATGGACGCTGACAAGCGCGATGCCGAGTACAAGAGCTGGCTCAAGGCCGTGGAGCGGACCATGGGCTGGCTCGACGAGGAAAACTGACGAGGAGCAATGATGACCACCCTGCAGAGCGTCCCCGACCACGGGACGCGCCCGGCCTCCGGCTCGACGGTGTCCTCCTTCAAGGCAGCGAGCCGCGCCGAGACCCGGGAGCAGCTCTCCACGGCGACGTACGACCTCCTGGTGATCGGCGGCGGCATCCTGGGCATCTCCACCGCCTGGCATGCCGCGCAGTCCGGGCTGCGGGTGGCCCTGGTGGACGCCGGCGACTTCGCCGGCGCCACCTCCTCCGCCTCCTCCAAGCTCCTCCACGGCGGTCTGCGCTACCTGCAGACCGGCGCGGTGAAGCTGGTCGCGGAGAACCACTTCGAGCGGCGTGCCGTCTCCCGCCAGGTGGCGCCGCACCTGGCCAACCCGCTCACCTTCTACCTGCCGGTCTACAAGGGCGGCCCGCACGGTGCCGCGAAGCTCGGCGCGGGCGTCTTCGCCTACTCCGCGCTCTCCGCCTTCGGCGACGGCGTCGGTCACCTGCTCAGCCCGGCGAAGGCCGCGGCCGACGTGCCCGAGCTGCGCACCGACAACCTGAAGGCCGTCGCGGTCTACGGCGACGACCAGATGAACGACGCGCGCATGGCCCTGATGACCGTCCGCGCGACCGTCGAGGCCGGTGCCACCGTCCTCAACCACGCCGAGGTCACCGGCCTGCGCTTCACCCGCGGCCGGGTCACCGGCGCCGAGCTCAAGGACCGCACCGACGGCACCGAGTTCGGTGTCGACGCCCGCCTGGTGCTCAACGCCACCGGTCCGTGGGTGGACCACCTGCGCCGCATGGAGGACCCGGAGGCGGCTCCCTCCATCCGCCTGTCGAAGGGCGCGCACCTCGTCCTCAAGCGCACCTCCCCCTGGAAGGCGGCGCTCGCGACCCCGATCGACAAGTACCGCATCACGTTCGCCCTGCCCTGGGAGGACATGCTGCTGCTCGGTACGACGGACGAGGAGTACGAGGGCGACCCTGGGGACGTCGCGGTCAACGAGAAGGACATCACGCAGATCCTGGACGAGGCCGCGTTCTCGATCCGCGACCAGCAGCTGTCGCGCGATCTGATCACGTACTCCTTCGCGGGTCTGCGCGTCCTGCCCGGCGGCCCCGGCGACACGTCCAAGGCCAAGCGGGAGACCGTCGTCACCGAGGGCCGCGGCGGCATGCTGTCGGTGGCCGGCGGCAAGTGGACCACCTTCCGCCACATCGGCCGCACGGTGATGCACAAGCTGGCGACGCTCCCGGGCCGGCCGCTCGCGGAGGACATGGAGCCGATCGCCCAGCTGCCGAAGAAGCTGCCGCTGCCGGGCATCGCCAACCCGAACGCGGTCGCGCACCGCCTGCTCGTCGACGGCGGCACGCCGGGCCCGCGCATGGCGGCCGACACCGCCCGCCACCTCGCGACCCACTACGGCTCCCTGTCGTTCGACATAGCCCGTCTGGCGAGCGAGGACCCGGCGCTGGCCGAGCGCGTCCACCCCGACGCGCCGGAGATCTGGGCGCAGGTCGTGTACGCGCGTGACCACGAGTGGGCCGAGACGGCGGACGACGTGCTGCGCCGCCGTACGACCCTGACGATCCGGGGTCTCGCGACGGACGAGATCCGCGGAAAGGTCGAGGACCTGCTCGGCAAGAAGTAGGAACCGGTACGAGAGGGGCGGCACACCGCGGGTGTGCCGCCCCTCTCGTCATGCGTTGAGCTCCTCCAGCGTCCTGCCCTTCGTCTCGACGGCGAGCAGGGCGACGACGGCGCCCACCGCCGCCACCGCCGCGAACTGCGCGAAGACCATGGCCAGGCTGCCGCCCGCGCCGAGGATCGCGCCCAGGGCGACCGGCCCGAGGATGACGCCGAGCCGGTTGCACAGGCCGCCGAACGCGGCGCCCTTGGCACGGTTGCGGGTCGGGTAGAGCTCGGGCGAGTACAGGTAGAGCCCGGAGTTGACCGTGTAGAGGAAGAAGGTCGTGCCGGAGGCGAGGACAGCGACCTGGAGGCCGGAGGTCGCACCGGCCAGAGCCAGCATGCCGAGGGTGACCGCGGTGCCGCCGAGTGCGGTCACGAGGGCGGGTCTGCGGCCCACCCGGTCGATCACCAGGGCGACGACGAGCGTGCCGAGCAGTCCGGTGACGTTGCCGAGCAGGGTGTAGCCGAGCGCGGTGCTCAGGTCGAGGCCGAAGTTCTTGGTGTAGAGGGACGGCAGCCAGGTGGAGATGCCGTGGTTGACGTAGTAGGCGACGAACCAGAGCGCGGAGACGACCGCCGTACGGCGCAGGTAGCGGCCCGAGAACAGTTCCCGCAGCCGGCCCCGCGACGTGGCCTCCTCCGGCCGCGCGGACGGCGCCGGGGCGGGCAGTGGCTTGCCCGTGGCCTCGGCGACCTCCGCCTCGATGCGCGCGATGACCTGCTCGGCCTCCTGCGTACGGCCGCGGGCCAGCAGCCAGCGCGGGGACTCGGCCACGTGGCGCGGGAGCAGGGCGGCGAACAGGACGGGTACGGCGCCGATGACGAACATCGCCCGCCAGCCGAGGGTGGGGACCACCCACACGGCGACGAGACTGGCCGCCGCCAGGCCGGCCGGGAAGATCATCTCGTAGAGGAGTACCAGGCGGCCGCGGTTGTCGGAGCGTGCGATCTCGTTGATGTAGGTGGCGGCGACGGGGACGACGCCGCCGATACCGATGCCCTGGATCAGGCGGAAGAGGGAGAAGGCCTCGAGCCCGTCGGAGAGCGCCACGGCGAGCGAGGCGAGGCCCGTCACGGCGACGCCGAGGGCGACCGTGCGCACGCGGCCGATGCGGTCGCCGAGCCAGCCGGCCGCGAGGGCGCCGAAGAGCATGCCGATCGACGCCGCCGTCAGGGCGAGGGTGGCCCCTGCCGTCGTCAGGTTCCATTCCTTCCGCAGGACGGGGAGCGCGGAGGCGGCCAGCAGCTGGTCGAACGCCTCGAAGAAGGTGACGGCACCGATCAGGAAACGGACCTTGACGTGCCAGCGGGAGTGAGGAAGCCGCTCGAGTCGCGCGGCTATCGAGTATTGGACAGGCGGGTTGGCCACAGTCGTCATGAGGGTTCCTCCCGCTGACGGGGATCCGCGGAAACGGGCAGACAGCAGATTGCGTCAACTTACGCCACGTCCCCGGGGACGTGGCGTAAGCGGGGAAGGCCGTGACCGTGGGCGGCCGCAGGCGGCATAATCGTCGATACATCGGATGTATGGAGGTCGCCCGTGGCTGTCACCGACGAGGCCATCGAGAAGATCAAGGGGATGATCGTCTCCGGTGCACTGCGCCCGGGCGACCGGCTCCCCAAGGAGAGCGAACTTGCCGCGGAGCTGGGCCTGTCGCGGAACTCGCTGCGGGAGGCGGTGCGGGCGCTGTCCCTGATCCGCATCCTCGATGTGCGGCAGGGCGACGGCACGTATGTGACGAGCCTGGACCCGCAGTTGCTCCTGGAGGCGCTGAGCTTCGTCGTGGACTTCCACCGGGACGACACGGTGCTGGAGTTCCTGGCGGTACGGAGGATCCTGGAGCCGGCGGCCACGGCGATGGCGGCGACGCGGATCAGTGAGGCCGAACTGACGGCGCTCGGCGAGCAGTTGGATGCGCTGGGGGCACAGCCGTCGGTGGAGGAACTGGTCGCGGCGGACCTGGAGTTCCACCGCGGCATCGTGCAGTCCTCGGGGAACTCGGTGCTGTGCTCCCTGCTCGACGGCCTCTCCGGCCCGACGACCCGGGCCCGCATCTGGCGCGGCCTGACCCAGGAGGACGCGGTGAGCCGCACGCTCCACGAACACCACGCGATCCTGGCGGCCCTGCGGGACCGCGACGCGGAGGCGGCGCGGTCGTGGGCGACGGTGCATGTGGCGAGCGTGGAGCAGTGGCTGCGGTCGACTCGGTGACGGTTCCCCACCCCCCTTCCCGAACCGGGGCTTCGCCCCGGCCCCCGTGGCCCTGCGCCCTGGCGAGCGCGGGCTCTCGGGGCTCCGGGCACAGGCAGCGCCGCAGGCGTCTGAGGCGCGGGTCCGGGGGCGGAGCCCCCGGTTACCGACGCCAGTCCTGGCGTTCGCCGCTCGCGAAGCGGGAGATCACCAGGGCCACGATGATGATCGCTCCGTTCAGGAACTGGTTCCACAGCGCCGGCACCCCGCCCAGCGTCATGACGTTCACCACCAGCTGCAGCGTCAGCACACCCGTCAGCGCCCCGAACAGCGTCCCCGGGCCGCCCTTCAGGCTGATGCCGCCGATCACCGCCGCCGCGAAGACCTGGAAGATCCAGCCGTTGCCCTGTGTCGCCGCCACCGAGCCGTAGTGGCCCGTGCACAGCACACCGGCGAACGCCGCCAGCAGGCCGCCGACCGCCGGCACGATCCAGGTGATGCGGTCCACGCGGATGCCCGCCGCCCCGTGCCGCCTCCGGGTTGCCGCCGATCGCGTACAGCGCGCGCCCGTGGCGCAGGTACGCCAGTGCCGCCCCGCCCGCCGCGGAGAGCTCGCGGTCCAGGACGGCGACGCGGGCGCCACGCTCCCGCAGCAGCGCGGCGCGCTCGGCCCTGCCCGGCTCGGCGGCGCGCAGGATGGCGAGTGCCTCGTCGCGGGTGAGGACGTCGGTCGGGTAGCGGAAGTCGACCAGGCCGACGAGTTCCTCGGGCGTCATGGACGCGAGGAACTCCCGTACGGGGAGCCCGGCGTGGGTGGCGGCGAGGTCCCAGGCGGCGTTGGCGACCGCGCCCGCCGCCATGTGCATCACACCCTTCTCCAGGCCGAGCCAGCGCAGTTGGGAGTCGTGGGTGGGGCCGGTGTGCAGCACGGCGAGTCCGGCGGCGGTGAAGGGTGCGGGGCGGCCGACCACATAGGCCGCAGCGCCTCCATGGCGGCGGCGACGACTTCGTTGCCGCGTCCGATGGTGAAGCAGAATCCGTGGCCTTCGCTTCCGTCGCCGAGGCGCATCACGACGTAGGCCGCGAAGTAGTCGGGGTCCGGGTTCATGGCGTCGGAGCCGTCGAGCTGTTCCGAGATGGGGAACCGGACGTCGTGGACCTCGAACTCCGTGACGGTCTGACTCATGCACGAACCCCAGGTGAGCAGAACATCGGATCTCTCTGGCGAACATCCGATGTATAGCGCCGCATGGACGCGCCAGTCCCGGGTTCGGACGGAAAATCCACCCACAGCTCGGATGAATGAGCGTCTCGTCGTCCCCGCGCCCCGACATCTGCCCGGCCCTGGGAAGTTCACCCGGGCGTGCAAGGGGGCTGCGGCGGGGCACCCGGTAAGCCGTAAGGTTGGGACGTAATAAAGGGAACTTCGGAAGGAGGCCTGGGTGATCGAGCTCGAGGGAGTACCCGAGCTGATCGACCCGGTCATGGTGGCCGCGTTCGAAGGCTGGAACGACGCCGGTGACGCCGCCTCCACCGCGGTCGCTCACCTGGACCGGGAATGGAAGGGCGAGGTGTTCGCGGCGCTCGACGCCGAGGACTACTACGACTTCCAGGTCAACCGGCCCACGGTGTGGCTGGACGGCGGTGTACGGAAGATCACCTGGCCCACCACCCGGCTCTCCGTGGTGCGCGTCGGCGGTGACAAGCCGCGCGACCTGGTCCTGGTCCGCGGCATCGAGCCGTCCATGCGCTGGCGTTCGTTCTGCAACGAGATCCTGGGCTTCGCCCACGAGCTGGGCGTCGAGATGGTCGTGATCCTGGGGGCGCTGCTCGGCGACACCCCGCACACGCGGCCGGTGCCGGTCAGCGGCATCACCTCCGACCCGGATCTCGCGCGGACGATGGACCTGGAGGAGACGCGGTACGAGGGGCCGACCGGCATCGTCGGCATCCTCCAGGAGGCGTGCACCCACGCCGGGGTCCCCGCGGTGAGCCTGTGGGCCGCGGTCCCGCACTACGTGTCCCAGCCGCCCAACCCCAAGGCCACCCTGGCGCTGCTGAACCGCCTGGAGGACCTGATCGGCCTGCGCATCCCCCTCGGCGAACTGCCCGAGGACGCACGGGCCTGGCAGCTGGGGGTGGACCAACTGGCCGCCGAGGACACGGAAGTGGCCGAGTACGTACAGACGCTGGAGGAGGCGCGGGACACCGCCGAGCTGCCCGAGGCGTCCGGCGAGGCCATCGCCCGGGAGTTCGAGCGCTACCTGCGGCGGCGTGACGGCGGGCACGGCGGCCACGCGACCGACGGCGGCGAGGGCAGCTCGTACCTGCGCGACACCTCCAGCGGGCGCACCCGTCCGCCCGCGCCGCCCCGGCCGGAACCGGATGCGGCGGAGCCGGGTGGCGAACCGGGCGCCGAGCGGGAGCCGGACCGCGAGGACGACGGCGGCGAGGCGAACGGGTCGTCGGAGGACTGAGGGGTCCGGGAGTCACGGCGAGCGGGGTGGTGCCGGAAGTCGGCACCACCCCGCCGTGCGTACGGCCGCTCACCCCTGGTCGAGGGCGACCACATCGTCCTCGGTGTCGGGCGTCGGCGGCACGTCGAAGCCGGATCCGCGGCTCGGACAGAGCCGGCGCTCGCAACGGTGGTCGGTCTTGAGGCCGGCGACTGAGCGGCGAGGGTCGCAGCAGGGCAACCGCACGCGTGCCGGGCGACCGCCCGCCCGCACGACCGGATCCGTCCCTAGAGCGCCACGCCCAGCAGAGCGTCGACCGCGCGGGACACCAGCCCCGGAGCGCCCTCGTCCGTGCCGCCCTCGGACTGCTGCAGTGCGGCCCAGCGGTCGACCGCGGCGAGCGCCGCGGGGGCGTCGAGGTCGTTCGCGAGCGCCTCTCGGATCTCCCCCACCAGGCTGTCCGCGGACGGGCCGTCGGGCCGGGAGACGGCCGCGCGCCAGCGCCCGAGCCGCTCGACCGCGTCGCTCAGCACCGTGTCCGTCCACTCCCAGTCGGCCCGGTAGTGGTGGGACAGCAGGGAAAGGCGGATCGCGGCGGGGTCCACGCCGTCACGGCGCAGCTTGGAGACGAAGACCAGGTTGCCCTTGGACTTGGACATCTTCTCGCCGTCGAGGGCGACCATGCCCGCGTGCACGTACGCCTTGGCGAAGGGGTGCTCGCCGGTGAGCACCTGGGCGTGCGACGCGCCCATCTCGTGGTGCGGGAAGGCCAGGTCGGAGCCGCCGCCCTGCACGTCGAATCCCATGCCGAGGTGATCGAGGGCGATGGCGACGCACTCGATGTGCCAGCCCGGCCGGCCGCGGCCGAGGCTGCCGCCGTCCCAGCTGGGCTCCCCCTCACGGGCGGCCATCCACAGCATCGGGTCGAGGGGGTTCTTCTTGCCGGGGCGCTCCGGGTCGCCGCCGCGCTCCGCGGACAGCAGCCGCATCGCCTCGGCCTCGAGCCGGGAGACCTCGCCGAAGTGCGGGTCCGCCTCCACGGAGAAGTAGACGTCGCCCTCGAGCTCGTACGCGGCGCCCGCGTCCCGGAGCCGTTCCACGAGGGGAACGATGCCCGGTATCGCCTCGACGGCGCCGATGTAGTGCTGCGGGGGCAGCATCCTCAGGGCGGTCATGTCCTCCCGGAACAGGGCCGTTTCACGCTCGGCGAGCTCGGTCCAGTCATGCCCGTCGCGGATCGCGCGCTCGAGCAGCGGATCGTCCACGTCCGTCACGTTCTGGACGTAGTGAACCTGCCGCTTGGTGTCGAGCCACACGCGCTGCACGAGGTCGAACGCGTTGTAGGTCGCCGCGTGACCCATGTGGGTCGCGTCGTACGGCGTGATGCCGCAGACGTAGATACGGGCGACGGGACCGGGGTCGAGGGTCACCGGACCGTCGGTCGCGGTGTCGTGGATCCGGAGGTCGCGGCCCTTGCCGGGCAGGGCGGGGACCTCAGAAGCGGGCCAGGCATGCATGCCTCGAGCCTAACCGGACGCATGTTCCGCATACGAACCGGATCACTGCTCTTGGCCGGTTGGGCACTCTTGCGATCAGCTGGGAACTGTGCCTGAGCGACCCGCTACACCGGCGGCCAGGGAATCGCAGGCCACTCGCCCGACGGAACGGGATGGGCCCCCGAGGCCAGCAGCGCCGCCACACGGGCCCGTACGGCGGCGACCTCGGCGGCGGTGAGCAATTCGGCCAGACGGGTGGCGAGCGGCGCCCCGTCCGTGAGCGCGGCGGCCACCGACGTGAGCGTCTCGGTCGCCTCGGCGGGCAGCGGCTCCCCCGCCCAGCCCCACAGCAGGGTGCGCAGCTTGTCCTCGGTGTTGAACGTCACCCCGTGGTCGATCGCGTACAGGGCCCCGTCGACCGTGGGCAGCAGGTGGCCGCCCTTGCGGTCACCGTTGTTGATCACCGCGTCGAGCACGGCCAGGCGGCGCAGCCGCTCGTCGTCGGCGTGGACGAGCAGGGCCGTGCGCCCCTCGCCGACGTCGGCGAAGCCGACCGCCTTCCAGCCCTCGCCCGGCTCCTCGTCCTCGACGAGCGCGAGCAGCGCGGCCTCCGGGTCGGCCTCGATCCACAGCTGGACCATGCCCTGCCCGTAGGGGCCGTCCCGCAGCACAGTGGGCGGCACGAGTCCCCAGCCTGTGGCTTCCGAGAGCTCGTACGCCGCCACCTCGCGCTGGGCGAGCGTGCCGTCGGGGAAGTCCCACAGCGGACGCTCGCCGGCGATCGGCTTGTAGACGCAGTGGGCCTCGTCGCCCTCGTAGGCCACGGAGCAGTAGAGCACCGCGTTGGACGCCTCACGGAGCCGTCCGCGCACGGTGATCTCGCCCTTCGCCAGGAGGGTGAGCACGTCGACCGTGCTCACGCGCCCCGTCGGTATCCGTTCTGGCGCGGGCATACGTGTCCTTCCGGATCGAGCGGCAGGCTGCACAGCGGGCACGGCGGCCGGCCGGCGTTCACCACGTCCAGCGCACGCTTGGCGAACGCCCTGGCCTGGGCGCCGGTGAGCCGGACGCGCAGCATCGGGGGGCCGTTCTCCTCGTCCTGCAGCAGCCGCTCCTCGGCCTCCGCGAGATCCTCCTCGGAGTCCGCGTCGAGCTCGACGAGCGCCTGGGCCTCGACGATCATGCGCTGTTCCTCGCCGTCCCACGCCAACGCCATCGTGCCGACGCGGAACTCCTCCTCGACCGGATTGTCGAGCGGCGCGGTGTCGGCGACGTCCGCGGGCGCCATGGCCGGCACGGGCGCGTTGCCCCCGGTGCGGCGCACCACCTCGTCCAGGAGTTCGTCGATCCGCTCGGCGAGCGCGGCGACCTGGGTCTTCTCCAGAGCGACGCTGGTGACGCGCCCTGCGGCGGAAGCCTGCAGGAAGAACGTACGGCGTCCAGGCAACCCGACCGTGCCGGCCACGAAACGCTCCGGCGGGTCGTAGAGGAACACCTGACGGGACACGTCCTGTCTCCCTTGGGATCGGTCTTCGGATCGGTCTTTCGGCCCGTCCACCCTACTGCGCGACGCGATCACGGTGCGCCCGCGCCGCCTCCGACGACGGCACGTCCGCTCTCCTCGCTCCTCTCCTCCTCACCGCTCACGCGCGGCACGAGAGAGTTGAAGTCCCCTGTGTCGCCGAGGCGCAGCAGGAAGGGGCGGGTGCGGCTGTAGCGGATCGCGGTGACCGAGCAGGGCTCTACGTGGATGCGCTGGAAGAGGTCGAGATGCATGCCGAGGGCGTCGGCGACCAGGGACTTGATGATGTCCCCGTGCGAGCACATCGCATAGACGGCGCCGTCGCCGTGCTCCTGCTCGACGCGCGCGTTCCAGTCGCGGACGGCGTCGACGGCGCGGGCCTGCATGGCGCGCATCGACTCGCCGCCGGGGAAGGCGGCGGCGGACGGATGCTGCTGCACGACCTCCATCAGCGGCTCGTCGGCGAGTTCGCCGAGTTTGCGGCCCGACCAGTCGCCGTAGTCGCACTCGCCGATCCGATCGTCGGTCTCCAGGGTCAGCCCGGGCCGCGCGTCGAGCAGCGGCTGCAGGGTCTCGCGGCAGCGCTCCAGCGGGCTGGAGACGACGGCGGCGAGGGGTACCCCGGCGAGGCGGGCGGGCAGGCCGGCGGCCTGGGCGGCCCCGCGTTCGTCGAGGTGGACGCCGGGCGTCCGGCCGGCGAGCACACCGGCGGTGTTGGCGGTGGAACGTCCGTGCCGTACGAGGATGAGCGTGGCCATGGCCGCAAGCCTACGGCGGTCCGTCCCGCATGCCGGGGTGTGCCGGGTGATCGGGCAGGAGGCATCCCCTGAGCGTGACGAAGCCCCCTGCGTGGGCGGGCCGTGTCAGCCCCGGTGCGGTGGGTATCCGGCTACCGCGTGGTTCGACGACGGACCACCGGACAGAATCGTCTCCGGAGAAGTGAGACTGTGACGCAAGCTCGGCCTCCTTCTGTGCGGCCGTCGACCTGGAGAAAATGCTCGGATGATCGTGGATTGCGCCATCTACCGCGACGGACGCCGCACCGACGGCCCGTCGGACTTCTCCGACGCCCTGGACGAGGCGCGGGCCGCGGGGGACGCCTTCTTGTGGATCGGCCTGCACGAACCGACGGAGAAGGAGTTCGACCACGTCTCCGAGGAGTTCGGCCTGCACCCGCTGGCGGTGGAGGACGCGCTCAAGGCGCATCAGCGGCCGAAGCTGGAGGTGTACGACGACTCGCTGTTCGTGGTGCTGAAGCCTGTGGTCTACGAGCCCGAGAGCGATGCGGTCAGCACCGGCGAACTGATGGTCTTCATAGGGGACTCATTCGTGGTGACGGTCCGCCACGGCGAGGGCGCTCCGCTGCGCGCCGTGCGCGAACGGCTGGAGGCCGAGCCCATGGTGCTGCGGCACGGGCCGACCGCGGTGCTCTACGCGATCAGCGACGCGGTCGTCGACCACTACATAGACGTGGCCGCCGAGTTGCAACTGGACCTGGAGGAGATGGAGGCGGAGGTCTTCGCCCCGGGCGGCAAGGACGCCAGGAACACGGCGGCGCGGATCTACACCTTCAAGCGCCAGGTGCTGGAGTTCCGCCGGGCGGCGGGGCCGCTGGCGGCGCCGATGACGCGGCTCGCGGGGGCCGGCGTGCCGTTCGTCGACGAGCACTCGCAGCCGTTCTTCCGGGATGTCAGTGACCATCTGACCCGGGCGAACGAGCAGGTGGAGGGGCTGGATCGGCTGCTGTCGGACATCCTGTCCGCCCATCTCGCGCAGATGGGCGTGCGGCAGAACGACGACATGCGCAAGATCTCGGCCTGGGCCGCGATGGCCGCGGTCCCGACGATGGTCGCCGGTGTCTACGGGATGAACTTCACCCACATGCCGGAGCTGCACTGGGTGTGGGCGTATCCGGCGGTCCTGCTGCTGATGGCGGGCGCGGTCGTCGGCCTGCACCGGCTGTTCAAGCACCGGGGCTGGCTGTAGGTCCGGCGCCGGGACCGGTCAGACGGCGGGCGCGGGGGTGGGCGGCCCGTCGAGCGCTCCGCGCCGCTCCGGCATCGCGAGGGAGACCATGCGCCGCCAGCCGCCGAGCCGCTCGTACGCGTACATCCCGTGGATGCCCGCGGCGAGCGCCGCCGACTTGGCCTTCGGCCAGCGCAGCAGCCGGCCCATGTGGCCCATCACGGCCAGGCTGACGTCGCGGTAGACCGCGATCTCGTTGAGCGAGCTCTCCCGCAGCACCTGCTGGATCCTGCGGCCGTGCGCCGCCGCGGCGAGGCGGAGCAACTCCTCGTGGCAGTAGGACAGATGGTTGTTCTCGTCTGCGGAGATCATCATGATGGCCCTGCCGACCTCCGGGTGGTCGCCGAAGTACTTGACGAGCATGACCATCTGGTCGGCGGCGCGCTGCTCGGTGACACGGCTGTGCGCGAGGTAGACGACGATGTCCTCTTCGGTGAGCGGCTCGTCGCGGCGCAGTTTGTCGTGTGCGAGCCCGATGCCCCGCTTCTCCAGCAGCATCGTGTAGTCGGTCTCGGGCGGTACGGGGACGGGGTCCAGTCCCCGCTTCCTGAGCAGCGCGTTGAAGATGCGGCCGTGCTTGTCCTCGTCCGCGCCGTGGCGGGTGATCTTCGGTGCAAGACGGCGCATGCTCTCCGGGACCAGGGCCGCGATGCGCGCGTTCTCCCAGCCGCCCTGCGTCTCGCCGCTGGCCGCGATGGAGCAGAACAACTGGTAGGTGTCGTCGCTGTCGACGATCTCCTGAAAAATGCTTCGGGCCGAGAGCATCTCTGCCACCTCCGTGAAGGCATCCGCAGAGAACGAGTCAAATGCGGGCGGCCGAACGCGGCAACAGGTGGCGGGACCGACTCGTCCGAACGGGCGATGGCGCGCGGCGCCGCGGCAGTAACCGCCGCGCCGGTCGCGCGTTGTACCGCGTGACGGCCGTGGCGGGGAAGACCCCCGAGCCCCCACCACGGCCGCAGACTCCTCGTCAGGCAACGCCGGCGAGTTCCAGGGCCTCGGTGCCGGCGCGCAGCGCGGCGATGCGCTCGTCGAGCGTGAAACCGGCCGGGGAGAGGGTCAGGGTGGTGACCCCGGCGGCGGCGTAGGCCGTCATCCGGTCGGCGATCCGCTCCACGGAACCGAGCAGCGCCGTCTGGTCGATCAGCTGGTGCGGCACCGCCGCGGCCGCGCCCGCCTTGTCGCCGGACAGGTACTTGTCCTGGATTTCGGCGGCCTCCTTCTCGTATCCCATGCGCTGGGCGAGCTGGTTGTAGAAGTTCTGCTTGCGGCTGCCCATGCCGCCGACGTACAGCGCGGTGTACGGGCGGAACATGTCGGCGAGACCGGTGACGTCGTCACCGACGGCCAGCGGCAGGGTGGGGCAGACGTCGAAGCCGTCCATCGTCTTGCCGGCCTTCTCCCGGCCCGCGCGCAGGTACGTGACGGCGGTCTCCTCCAGGTGGTCGGCGGAGGGGAAGATCAGCAGGGCGCCGTCGGCGATCTCACCGGTCTGCTCCAGGTTCTTCGGGCCGATCGCGGCGATGTAGAGGGGGATGTGCTCGCGCTGCGGGTGGACGGTGAGCTTGATCGGCTTGCCCGGACCGCCGGGGAGCGGCAGCGTCCAGTGCTCGCCCTCGTACGTCAGACGCTCGCGGGTCATCGCCTTGCGGACGATCTCGACGTACTCGCGGGTGCGGGCGAGCGGCTTGTCGAACTTGACGCCGTACCAGCCCTCCGAGACCTGGGGGCCGGAGACGCCGAGGCCGAGGCGGAAGCGGCCGCCGGAGAGCGAGTCGAGGGTGGCGGCGGTCATCGCCGTCATGGCGGGCTGGCGGGCCGGGATCTGGAGGATCGCGGAACCGACGTCGATGCGCTCGGTCTGGGCGGCGACCCAGCTGAGCACGGTGGGCGCGTCGGAGCCGTACGCCTCCGCGGCCCAGCAGACGTCGTAGCCGAGCCTGTCGGCCTCCTGCGCGACGGCGAGGTTGTCGCCGTCCATTCCCGCACCCCAGTAACCGAGGTTGATGCCCAGCCGCATAACCGCTCCCTCTTACTGATCAGTAACGTCCCTGTTCAGGGGACTCTAGCGCGGGCGCCCGGGATACGGCAGGGGAGGTTGTCCACAGGCTCTCTCGGCGTCGGCCCCTGGCCAGTAATCTCAGCGCCCATGGAGCAGAGGCATCTCGGCCGCACCGGCCTGCGCGTGTCCCGTATCGGACTCGGCACCCTCACCTGGGGCCGGGACACCGACGAGCACGATGCCGCCGACCTGTTGAAGGCCTTCTGGGAGGCGGGCGGGACGCTCGTCGACACGGCCGACGTCTACGGCGGCGGGGATGCCGAGTATCTGCTGGGCCGGATCGTGGAGCGGCTCGTGCCGCGGCGGGACCTGGTCATAGCGACGAAGGCGGGCAGCGTGCCCGATCCGGACCGGCGCTTCGACGGGTCGCGCGGGCATCTGCTCGCCGCGCTCGACGCGTCGCTGGAGCGGCTCGGGACGGATTACGTGGACCTGTGGCAGATCCACGCCTTCGACCCCGTCACACCGCTGGACGAGACGCTCCAGGCTGTGGACATCGCCGTCGCGAGCGGCCGGGCCCTGTATGCGGGGGTCTCCAATTTCTGCGGCTGGCAGCTGGCGAAGGCCGCGACCTGGCAGATGGCGGCACCGGGGGTGCGGACGCGGCTGGCGAGCACGCAGATGGAGTACTCGCTGCTGCAGCGAGGGGTGGAGCGGGAGGTGCTGCCCGCCGCGCTGGACCTGGGCGTGGGGCTGCTGCCGTCGTCACCGCTGGGGCGCGGTGTGCTGACCGGCAAGTACCGGACGGCCACGCCCGCCGACTCGCGGGGGGCGTCGGAGCACATGGCGCCCTTCGTGGAGCCTTATCTCGACGAGGCGGCGAGCCGGATCGTGGACGCGGTGGCGACGGCGGCGGACGGTCTGGCGGCGACGCCGCTGGAAGTGGCGCTGGCGTGGGTGCGGGACCGGCCCGGCGTGGTGGCCCCGATCGTGGGCGCGCGCAACGCGCAGCAGCTCACGGCGGCGTTGTCGGTGGAGGCGCTTAGTCTTCCTGACGAGATCTGCCAGGCGCTGGACGACGTGTCGGCGCCCGTGCACCGCTATCCCGACCAGGACTGGAGCACGCTGTGACCGCGCCCAACCCGGGGCGACCCCCCGGCCCCGCCCCCACCGCGCCCGCCACGGCGGACCCGCAGCCCCCTGCTCCGGCAACCGCCGCGGCCGGGCCGCAGGGCCCTGGCCCGGCGGCCACGGGGGCGCAGCCCCAGGGTGGCTCGGCCGACGCGGGCCCGCAGGCCGCCGGCCCGGCGGACGGGTCCGATGCCCGCGGTCCCGCGGCCGGGCGGGGCCCGGCGGGCGGGCCGGACACAGCGGGCGACGGGGACGACGCCCAGAGCCCGGCAAAGGGGTCGGCCGCAGACGCGGCAGCCGTCACGGGCGGGGACGCCGATGGGCCCGAGGCCGCGCCCCTGGCGGGCGATGCAGCAGCCCAAGGCGGTGCCCACGGCGCGGCGGACGAGTCGGCCTCCAGCCCGGCGACCGGGACGGGCGGCGACGGGGCCGATGCCCCCAACCCGGCGGGCGGCGGTCACGACGTGGGAGACGCAGCCGCCGACAGCGGCGCCGATGAGGACGACACTCGCCGGGCCGCGGGGGGGCCGGGCACAGCGGCGGCCGACGGGGACGACGGCTCGAGCCCCGCGGACGGCGGCCACGGCACCGGTGACTCAGACGCTGAAGACGACGCCCCTGGCCCGGCGGAGGGGTCGGCCGCGGGCGCGGCAACTGCCACGGGCGGCGACGCCGATGGGCCCGAGGCCGCGCCTCCGGGCGATGTCGCCGAGGGCAAGGACGAGGCCGAGGCGGAGATTGCCGCGCAGCGGGAACTGCGGGCGCGGATCGAGAAGCGGAAGGCCGAGCGAGGCGGGCCCATCGACAGCGGGGCCAAGCTCAGCGGGAAGGCCGCCGATCTGCTCGCCGCCGTACGGGCCGTGGAGAGCGGCGACGCCGCCGGGACGGGGTTCTTCGACGCGGCGCCGCCCGTGCCCCGGCGCCCAGCGCCGGTGCCCGCACCCGCGCCCTCCGCGCCCGTCCGGGCACCGGCGCGGGCGCCGGAGGTCACGCCCGAGACCCTGGCCGCCGTCCGGGCCGTGCTCGTGCGGGGCGGCGCGCCCGAGGCGCTGGCCGTCCGGGTCGCCGAGACCCTCGGCGAATCCGCCGCGGACCTGCTCGCCGACGACCCCTGGCAGCTGCTGTCCGTGCCCGGCGTCGGGCCGGAGCAGGCGGACGGCTTCGCTCGGGCGCTGCTCGGCGAAGCGTGCGGACCCGGTGACGAGCGGCGCGTCTCGGCGCTCGTGGCCTGGCTGCTGGAGCGGGCGGCGCTCCAGGGGCACACCGCCCAGGACGCCTCCGCCGTGCGCGCCGCACTCGCCGAGCGCAAGGTGCCCGATCCGGACGAGGCCGTCCAGCAAGCCGTCGCCGACGGTGCCGTCCTCGTCTTTCAGGAGGGCGTGGAGGACGAGCAGGACACCGAGCCGGTGACCGTGCTGCTGGGACTCGACCGTTACGCCATGGCCGAGGAGAGCCTGGCCGACGGGCTCGCCCGGCTGGTCAGGACCGGTCCGTCCGACGACTGGGAGGGCCCCGAGCTGGTCCGGGCCGCGGGCGCGCACGGGCTCGTCGTGCACACCGGCGGCGAGGCCGCCCGCGCCGAGCCGGTCGCCCTCGCGGCGAGGGCCCGTGAGTTCGGCCTGCGCACCGTCGTGGCCACGCACGGGGAGAACGGCAGCCGCAGGCTCGGTTCCGAGGCCGGAGCCGTCACGGTCGCGGCGCTGCTCTCGGGCGCGGCCGGACCGGGCCGGGACGAGGACGGCGCGCTCGCGCTCGACGTCCTGGTCGTCCTCGACGCGCCGCAGCTGGACGTGGAGACCGCAGCGATGCTCGTCGAGTCGATGCCCGACGGCAGCCGCCTGGTGCTGAGCGGCGACCCCGGCGTGCTCGGGTCGGCCGGAGCGGGCCGCGTGTTCGGCGACCTCATCGCCGCGCGCGTGTGCCCGCAGATCGCCTCGCGCACGCCCGACCCGGGCCCGCTCGGCGAGCTGGTGTCCGGCATCGGCGTCGGGGAGCTCAACCAGGTGCCGGCGCCGGAGAAGGAGATCGTGATCGTGCCGGTGCGGGACGCCGGGGAGGCCATCCACCGCACGGTGCAGCTCGTCGTCGACTCGGTGCCGCGGGCCATCGGCGTCCCGGCCGACCGTACGCAGGTGATCACCGTCGGCCACGGCGGCCCGGCGGGCACCCGCGCGCTCAACGCGGCCCTCAAGCAGCGGCTGAACCCGGGCCCCGGCCGGTTCGGCGGGTTCGACCCGGGTGACCGTGTCGCCCACGCCCAGGCGCCCGGCCGGACGCTGACCGGCACCGTGGTCTCGGCGGACGCGGAGGGACTGCGTCTGGACTGCGAGGGGACCAGGACGCTCGTCCCCAAGGAGCGGGTCGAGTCGGAGGTCCGCCACGGCTGGGCGCTCACGGCGCACCAGGCGGCGGGCATGCGCTGGCCGGCCGTGGTCGTGGTCCTGCCCGGGGACGCGGCGCAGATGCTGAGCAGGCCGTGGGTGTACACCGCGTTCGGCCGCGCCGAGCGTCATCTGTCCGTCGTGCACGGCGTCGACCAGGCCCTCGCCCGCGCCGTGGCGGAGGTGCCGGGCGCGGAGCGTACGACCCGGCTGCGCTCGCTGCTGGAGGGCCTGCTGGCGGCCACGCCCGAGTCCTAGCACGGCCGCGGCCCGGGACGACGGCATCGCGTCGTCCCGGGCCGCGGCAGCGTGCCGGAGCCGCAGGGGCAAGGGCATGGCATCGGGCCGGACAGCGTCGAGAGGCGCCCGGCACCGAGACTGCCGTCACTCCTCCTGGTCGAGATCCTCCGCCAGGTCCTCCTCGTCGAAGACCGAGCTGACGTCGAAGCGGCAGACGACCCGCTCGGGGTCCGCCTGGTCGAACGGGAGGTTCAGCCACTCCCCCGGTTCGGGCAGCTCGTCCGCGGCGGCCACCCAGAGCGTGGAGTCCCCCTCCTCCAAGCCGAACTCCTTGTGCCGCGATGCGATTTCGTCCGGTTCGTACTCCCCGAAGAGCACACCGAGCGCCGCGTGCACGCTCGCGCCGACGACCGGCGCGTTCGCGGGCCGGTCCGCCGCGTCCGGATCGAGATCGGCGATGCGCTGTGCCTGGGCGAGCAGCCGCTGCGGCTCCGCCACCGCGTAGTCGCGGCGGATCAGCACGGTGAGGGCGTTCGGCTCCTCGGGACCCGCGTACGGCGGCAGCGAGTCGTCGGCGCCGGGAATCTCGAAGGGTGTCACCTCGTCGTAGCGGTCGTAGAGCCTCTCGTCGTAGGCCTCCGCCGCCGCGGCGAGCGCGTTGAAGGCGTCGTAGACGTCCGGGTCGTCCTCACCCGTGCGGTTCTCGACCGCCGCGAGGTGACGGTCCAGTGCGGCTTTGACCGCCTCGGCGGCGGCACGTACCTCGGCAGCGGTGGGCTGCGCAGCATCAGACATAGTGCAGACGCTATCCGTACCGGGTCGCTGCCCGCACAATAGATGCGATGCCGGAATACGAATTCGTCGACGTGTACGTCCCTCGCGGGGTCTCCCGCAAGGAGGCGACCCGTCTGCTGACCGACCATGCCGAGTACGGACACTGGGAGTTGGACCGACTGACCCTGCACCGGGACGGCAGCCGCCGTGTGCGGCTGCGCCGGCGGATCATCCGACAGGTGCGCGCCACCTGGTGAGCGCACCGGCAACGGTCCGGGCCCGATCCACGAGCGCAGACACGAGCCGGGCGCAGACGTAAGGAGCGGGCCTGCGGGCCCGCTCCTTCGTGTACCGCCTCAGCCGGACCGATCAGGCCGACGCGCGGGCCCGCCGGTAGAGGACCGCGCCCGCGAGCAGCAGTCCGACACCGGCCGGGGCGAGCACGTCGAGCGCGTCCATACCGGTCTCGGCCAGCTGGGCGCCCGTGACAGCCCGCGCACCGGGGGTGTTCGGCTCCTGCGGGTTCGACGGCGTGTTGGGGGTCGCCGGCGTCTCGGGCGTCTGGGGGGTGCCCGGCTGCTCCGGAGTCTGCGGGTTACCCGGCTGCTCCGGAGTCTGCGGGTTACCCGGCTGCTCCGGAGTCTGCGGGTTACCCGGCTGCTCCGGAGTCTGCGGGTTACCCGGCTCCTCCGGAGTCTGCGGGTTACCCGGCTCCTCCGGAGTCTGCGGGTTACCGGGCTCGGCGGGCGTGGAGCCCTCGGAGCCGTTCCCGCAGTTCCCGGACGACGGGTTGAGAGCGCCGATGATCGTGACGCTGTTCCCGCACACGTTGACGGGCGCGGCGACCGGCGCCTGTACCTGGTTGCCCGAGAGGATGCCCGGTGAGTCGCTCGCTGTGCCGCTCGCGTGCGAGCTGCCGGCCTGGCTGCCCGCACCGGAGTCGCCGCCGGACACGTTGGCGCACATGTTGCCCACGGCGGGGTTGAGAAGTCCGATGACGTCCACGGTGTTCCCGCAGACGTTCACCGGAACGTGCACCGGCGCCTGGAGTGAATTCCCGGACAGTACGCCGGGCGAATTCGACGCTCCGCCGGTCGCCACCGAATCCGCCTGTGCGTAACCCCCGCCGAGCGCGAGTACACCACTCGCGGCCGCTACGGAGATCAGACCTTTGCGCGTGACCTGTCGCATATGTTTCCTGCCTTCCAGCAGCTGTCAGAATGCCCCGGTGTGCTTCCCGGAGCTGGAAGAACCCGGGCGGCTCCGGAGTGCGGGCACGCACTCCCGAGCCGCCCGGAATCAAACCCGGGCCCTCCCGGGTCGAGTCACAGCGCTCAGAGGTTGGCGCATTCGTTGGCGAAGGCGGGGTTCAGCAGCCCGATGGCGTCGACCGTGTTGCCGCACAGGTTCACCGGCACGTGGAGCGGCACCTGGACAGCGTTGCCCGAGAGCACGCCGGGGGACTGCGCGGCAGCACCCTGGGCACCGGAGTCGGCCATGGCCACGCCCGCGCCTGCGAGCACCAGACCGCCAGTGGCAGCCGCAGCAGCGACGACCTTCTTGATCATTATTCCTCCTTGTTGGCAATACGGCCCCAGCCGCGGACCGCATCACCTGTAACGAGGAGGGCGCATGGGGGCTACGAGTCGAAACCTCCATTCACTCTTTCCGGTCACCGCCGCACATTCGGGCGATTATGAGAGCGTCGTTCCCTCACTTCCGCGCCCTTTCGGCCGGCAGTGGTGTGTCAGCACTGGTCCAGGAATCGGTCGAGCACGCGGACGCCGAACTTCAGGCCGTCCACCGGGACCCGCTCGTCCACGCCATGGAACATGCCCGCGAAGTCCAGCTCCGGGGGCAGCTTCAGCGGCGCGAAGCCGAAGCAGCGGATACCGAGGTCGTCGAAGGACTTGGCGTCCGTCCCGCCGGAGAGCATGTACGGCACGGCCCGGGCGATCGGGTCCTCGGCCTTGAGCGCCACCTGCATGGCGTCCACGAGTGCCCCGTCGAAGCTGGTCTCCAGCGCCTTGTCGCCGTGGACGTCCTCGCGCCTGACCCGGGGGCCGAGCAGCCGGTCCAGGTCCGCGAGGAACTCCTCCTCGTAGCCCGGCAGGAAGCGCCCGTCGACGTGCGCGGTCGCCTGGCCGGGGATGACGTTCACCTTGTAGCCGGCGCCGAGCATGGTGGGGGCGGCGGAGTTGCGCAGGGTCGCGCCGATCATCTTGGCGATGCCGCCGAGCTTGGCGAGCGTGGCGTCCATGTCCTCGGGGTCGAGCGGGGTGCCGAGCGCGTCGGACAGCTCGTCGAGGAAGGAGCGGACGGTCTTGGTCATCCTGACCGGCCACTGGTGGCGGCCGAGGCGGCCGACGGCCTCGCACAGCTCGGTGATGGCGTTGTCGTTGTTGGTCATCGAGCCGTGGCCCGCCGTGCCGTCGACGGTCAGGCGCATCCAGTGCATGCCCTTCTGCGCCGTCTCGACCAGGTAGAGGCGCAGGTTCTCGTTCACGGTGAAGGAGAAGCCGCCGACCTCGCCGATCGCCTCGGTGACGCCCTCGAAGAGGTCGGGGTGGTTGTCGACCAGGTGGCGGGCGCCGTAGGTGCCGCCGGCCTCCTCGTCGGCGAGGAACGCCAGCACGACGTCGCGCGGCGGCTTGCGACCGCTGCGCAGCCTGTCGCGTACGACCGCCAGCGTCATCGCGTCCATGTCCTTCATGTCCACCGCGCCGCGGCCCCAGACGCAGCCGTCCGCGATCTCGCCCGAGAACGGGTGGTGCGTCCAGTCGGCTGCGTTCGCCGGGACGACGTCGGTGTGGCCGTGGATGAGCAGCGCGGGCCGGGACGGGTCCTCGCCCTCGATGCGGGCCACGGTGGAGGCCCTGCCCTTGTGCGACTCGAAGATCTGCGGCTCCAGCCCCACCTCGGCGAGCTTCTCGGCGACGTACTCGGCCGCGGCGCGCTCGCCGGGGCCCGAGTGGTCGCCGTAGTTGCTGGTGTCGATCCGGATCAGCTCACGACAGAGATCGACGACCTCGTCCTCACCCGAGACGCCCCGGGCCGTGTTCGACTCGCTCACGCTGATTCCTCCCACTGTCGCTGCTGGTGGTCAGCCCTCATCCTCCCGCCATGCCGGTCATTGCCCAAGGGCGGCCTCCGGACGTCACGGGGCGTTCACGGACCCGGGGGTGTGATCGAGGGGGGCCGAATGTTTGCTATGGTTTTCCACGTCGGAACGGCCCAGGGCCGCGAGACAGACACCTTGTCCGGGTGGCGGAATGGCAGACGCGCTAGCTTGAGGTGCTAGTGCCCTTTATCGGGCGTGGGGGTTCAAGTCCCCCCTCGGACACCAGTGAGATCCCCACGGCGTGCCGTGGGGATCTTCGTGTCTCCGGGGAGGTGCTGATGGGTTTCCTGCTGGTCGCGGGAGCGATCGTCTCCGAGGTGACGGCCACTCTGGCGCTGCGCGCCTCGCACGGGCTGAACAGACCGGGTCCGAGCGTGCTGGTGGTCGTCGGATACGGCGCGGCGTTCGTGATGCTGGCGCAGGCGCTCAAGACCCTGAATGTCGGTCCCGTGTACGCGGTGTGGTCGGGGGTCGGGACGGTCGGGGCGTTCCTCGGCGGCGTCTGGCTCTTCGACGAACCCGTCAGGCCCGCGACGCTGATCGGGGTCGCGCTCGTCATGATCGGCGTAGCGGTGATGTACCTCGGCGGTGGAATGGAGCACTGAGGCGGGGACTTGGGCGCGGTGGGCATACAGTCTCGTCGTGAGACGCAGAAACAGGGCCCCGCTGTCGCCGCTCCCCCAGCGCGACGGCATCGACCCGGTGCGGCTGCGGCTGCCCGCCGATCCGGACGGCCTGTGGGCCACCGTGCGGGACCATCTCGTGGAGCGGTACGCGAACGCCATCGGGACCGAGCAGGTCGACGCCATGCTCGACGAGGGCCGTATCGTCTCGGCGGACGGCCCGGTCACGGCCGGTGAGCCGTACGAGGCGGGGCGGTATCTGTTCTTCCACCGGGATTTCGCCGCCGAGGAGCGGGTGCCCTTCGAGGTGGGCATCGTGCACCGCGACGAACGCCTGGTGATCGCCGACAAGCCGCACTTCCTCGCCACCGTTCCGCGCGGCAGCCACATCACCGAGACCGCGCTGGCGCGGCTGCGCCGCGATCTGGGGCTGCCGGAACTGCAACCCGCGCACCGGCTGGACCGGCTGACCGCGGGGCTGGTGCTCTTCGTCGTACGGCCCGGGGACCGGGGCGCCTACCAGACGCTGTTCCGGGACCGGCGGGTGCGCAAGGAGTATGAGGCGATCGCGCCGCACGACCCGTCGGTGGCCCTGCCCCGTACCGTACGCAGCCGGATCGAGAAGGAGCGCGGCGTGATCGCCGCCCGGGAGACGCCGGGCGAGCCGAACAGCGAGAGCCGGATCGAGCTGCTGGAGGCACGCGGCGTGCTCGGCCGGTACCGGCTGCTGCCGGCCACCGGCCGAACGCACCAGCTGCGCGTGCACATGAACGCCCTGGGGCTGCCGATCCTGTACGACCCGGTCTATCCCGAGGTACGGGAGCCGGGGCCCGAGGACTACACCCGGCCGCTGCAGCTCCTGGCCCGTGCCCTGGAGTTCACGGATCCGGTGACGGGTGAGGCGTGCCGTTTCGAGAGCCGGCTGCGGCTGGCGGCGTGGTGATCAGTGGCGATCAGCGGTGATCACAGGAGGACGACCGAGCGCAGGACGTCGCCCTCGTGCATCCGGGCGAAGGCCGCCTCGACATCGCCGATGCCGATGGTCTCCGTCACGAACGCGCCGAGGTCGATGCGGCCCTGCTGGTGGAGGTCGATGAGCATCGGGAAGTCGCGGGAAGGCAGGCAGTCCCCGTACCACGACGACTTGAGGGCTCCGCCACGGCCGAAGACGTCGAGCAGGGGCAGTTCGAGTTTCATGTCGGGGGTGGGCACGCCGACGAGGACGACCGTGCCGGCGAGATCGCGGGCGTAGAAGGCCTGCCGGTACGTCTCCGGGCGGCCGACGGCCTCGATGACGACGTCCGCGCCGAAGCCGCCGGTGAGTTCGCGGATCGCCTCGACGGGGTCCGCGGAGCGGGAGTTGACGGTGTGGGTGGCGCCCATGGAACGGGCGGTCTCCAGCTTGCGGTCGTCGATGTCGACCGCGATGATCTTCGCCGCTCCGGCGAGGTGCGCGCCGACGACGGCCGCGTCGCCGACGCCGCCGCAGCCGATGACGGCGACCGTGTCCCCGCGGCCGACCCCGCCCGTGTTGACGGCGGCGCCGATGCCCGCCATGACCCCGCAGCCGAGCAGTCCGGCGACGGCCGGGGAGACCGCGGGGGCGACCTTGGTGCACTGGCCCGCGGCGACGAGGGTCTTCTCGGCGAAGGCACCGATGCCCAGGGCGGGTGACAGTTCGGTGCCGGAGGCGGTGAGCGTCATCCGCTGCTGGGCGTTGTGCGTGTCGAAGCAGTACCAGGGCCTGCCGCGCCGGCAGGCGCGACACCGTCCGCAGACGGCGCGCCAGTTGAGGATCACGAAGTCGCCCGGCGCGACGTCGGTCACGCCGTCGCCGACGGACTCCACGACTCCGGCCGCCTCGTGGCCCAGCAGGAACGGGAACTCGTCGTTGATCCCGCCCTGCTTGTAGTGCAGGTCGGTGTGGCAGACGCCGCACGCCTGCACCTGCACGACCGCTTCGCCCGGCCCGGGGTCGGGGACGGTGATCGTCTCGACCCGCACCGGCTCGTTCCTCCCGGGTGCGATCACACCTTGCACCTGCTGGGGCATCGCAGGACCTGCCCTTCCTCGTGGTCTGTCACGGCGCGCGCCGCGATGGCTCGAACGGTATGCCGACGATGCCGCGGGAGAGGGCGATTTCCGTCAGGCGCGTGGCGTCCGGCGATGCCGCCCGCGGGTGCGCCGGCCGGCCGTGGCCCATGTCCGCCGGGAGGACGAGCTCGCGCGGCGGCCGACCGGGGTGCGGACGCGCCTGTATCCGCGGCGCGGGCGGCGGATCAGGCCCCGACCGGGCGCATCACGCCGGGCCGCGGGACCGCCGGTCACCACGGTGGACGTACGGCCGGCACCGGCAGACGGCGAAGGCCGGGCCCCGCGGGATGTCCCGCGGGGGCCCGGCCTTCGCTGCGATCAGGCGCGGACGTCCTCGCGCTCGGCCGTGATGCGGCCGACGCGCTTGCGGACGACGTACCAGCCGCCGACCAGCGCGGCCGCGATCAGCGGCAGGCAGTTGACGGTGGTGCGGCCGATGCCGCCGTCCATCCACATCAGGACGAGGACGGAGGCGAGGAAGAACAGCGTGACGAGCTGGGTGTAGGGGGCCCAGGGCAGCTGGTAACCGGGGCGGGTGACCCGGCCGTCCTTGGAGCGGTGCCAGAACAGCAGCGAGCAGACCATGATCATCGCCCAGGTGCCGATGATGCCGATCGAGGCGAAGTTCAGCACGAGCTCGAAGGCCTCGCCCGGCATGACGTAGTTCAGGCCGACACCGAGGACACCGAAGGCGGCGGTGAGCAGGATGCCGCCGTAGGGCACGCCGCCCTTGTTCATCACGCCGGTGAACTTCGGCGCTGAGCCCGACATCGACATCGAGCGCAGAATGCGGCCGGTCGAGTACAGGCCGGAGTTCAGGCTGGACAGGGCCGCGGTGAGGACGACGAGGTTCATGACGCCGGCCGCGCCCGGGATGCCGAGCTTGTCGAAGACGGTGACGAAGGGGCTCTCGTCGCCGGAGTACGCGGTGTACGGCAGCAGCAGGGCGAGCAGCACGACCGAGCCGACGTAGAAGAGACCGACACGCCACATGATCGAGTTGATCGCCTTGGGCATGATCTTCTCGGGGTTCTCGGTCTCGCCCGCGGCGACGCCGCACAGCTCGACGGAGGCGTACGCGAAGACGACACCCTGGATCAGCAGCAGCATGGGCATGACGCCGCTCGGGAAGATGCCGCCGTTGTCGGAGATGGTGGCGAGGCCCGGGGTGTGGCCGCCGATGTCGTGCGAGGTCACGACGAGGAAGATGCCGACGAGCATGAACACGACGAGCGCGGCGACCTTGATGATCGCGAACCAGAACTCCATCTCGCCGAAGTACTTCACCGAGATCAGGTTCGCGGTGAGGACGACGGCGAGGGCGATCAGGGCGAGGACCCACTGCGGGATGTCGCTGAACATCGCCCAGAAGTGGGCGTAGGTCGCGGCGGCGGTGATGTCGGCGATCGCGGTGGTCGACCAGTTGAGGAAGTACAGCCAGCCGGCCGTGTAGGCGCCCTTCTCGCCCATGAACTCACGGGCGTAGGAGACGAAGGCGCCGGAGGAGGGCCGGTAGAGCACCAGCTCGCCGAGCGCGCGGACGACGAAGAAAGCGAAGACGCCACACACCGCGTACGCGATGAAGAGGGACGGACCGGCGTTGGCCATGCGGCCGCCGGCGCCGAGGAAGAGCCCCGTACCGATGGCGCCGCCGATGGCGATCATGTTGATGTGACGTGACTTGAGGTCCTTGCGGTACCCGGCGTCACCGGCGTCTACGTGGGGGGCGCCCGTCGCGGCGGCGACAGGCGTGTCGGCCGCAGCCAGGGTGCGGTCACTCATTGAGGTTGTTCGCCTTCGTGAGGGGGTGTGCGGTACCCGGCCTTGTGCGCCGGCGGCTCTGTGCGGTGTGCCGCGGCACGGCGTGGGTGCCCAGAGAGCCTGATGGCTCATAGTCAGGGCAACCCTGGGATTTTGGCAGTGGTCAACCTCACTCAGACATAGATCTGAGGTATTTCAGAGGTTTCGCCAATGTGAAGCAAGGATGCCATGCGGTTCAGGGGGCGAGGACATCCAGCTCTTCCAGGGCGCCGGCGGCGATCTCCCTGGTGAGCCTCTCCGCGCGGGCCGCATCGCCTTCGCGAACGGCTTCGGCGAGCTGCACATGGAGCGTCACGGCCGCCGGGTCCGGGTCGTCGAACATCACGTGGTGGTGGGTCCGGCCCGCGAGGACCTCCGCGACGACGTCGCCGAGCCGGGCGAACATCTCGTTGCCCGAGGCGTTGAGCACGATCCGGTGGAAGGCGATGTCGTGCTCGAGGTAGCCCTCCAGCTGGTGGCCCCGGGAGGTGGCGACCATGCCGATGGCCTCCTGGGTGAGGGCGGCACACTGCTCCGGGGTGGCGTTGACCGCGGCGAGGGAGGCCGCGACCGGTTCGATCGCGGAGCGCAGCACGGTCAGGGAGCGCAGCTGGCGCGGCCGGTCGGCGCCGGCGAGGCGCCAGCGGATGACGCGCGGGTCGTAGACGTTCCACTCCTCGGTGGGCCGTACGGTCACGCCGACGCGGCGCCGTGACTCCACGAGGTGCATGGACTCCAGGACCCGGACCACCTCCCGGACGACGGTGCGTGAGACGTCGAAACGCTGGGCGACCTCGTCGGTGCGCAGGACGCTCCCCGCGGGGTACGCGCCCGCGGTGATCGCCAGGCCGAGGGTGTCGAGCACCTGTGTGTGAAGCCCTCGGCCTTCTGTGGTCATGGGCAAAGCCTACGGGTGGGCCACCGGTCGGAGCCGAGGGACCCGGGAACAAAAAGTATGACGTTTACGTCTCAGGCTCTTGAATAAGTCGTACCTAATGGGTTTCAGTAGCGCGACGGACCGATGTCGGATGTCGAAGAAGACAGCGAGGCACGTAATGAGCACCCCTCACGTCGTTGTGGTGATGGGCGTGGCAGGCACAGGCAAGACCACGATCGGCCCCCTGCTCGCCGCCGCCCTGGGCGTCCCGTACGCCGAGGGCGACGACTTCCATCCCCCGGCCAACATCGCCAAGATGTCGGCCGGCACCCCGCTGGACGACGACGACCGCCGGCCGTGGCTGGACGCCATCGGAGCCTGGGCCCATGAGCGGGCTGGACACGGCGGCGTGGTCTCCAGCTCGGCGCTCAAGCGCGTGTACCGCGACCGGCTCAGGGCCGCCGCGCCCGGAGTCGTCTTCCTCCACCTCACCGGCGACCGCGCGCTCATCGAGCGGCGCATGACGGAGCGCAAGGGGCACTTCATGCCGACCGCGCTCCTCGACTCCCAGTTCGCCACCCTCCAGCCGCTGGGTGACGACGAGGCGGGTGTCGCCGTCGACGTGTCCGGAACCCCCGAGGAGATCACCGAGCGGGCCGTCGCCGCGCTGCGCGCGCTCGGTTCCTGACCTCCGTCGTACCCCCGTCCCCCTCCACCGTCCCCTTCCGTGACAAGGAATCACCGTGACCAGTCTCAGCGTCGAGATGCTGGCAGCGGACACCGTCGAGCCGATCACCTCGGCGGGTAACGCTCAGCTGGGTACAGCCGTCCTGGCGGGTATCGCCGTCATCGTCCTGCTCATCACCAGGTTCAAACTGCACGCGTTCCTGGCCCTGACCATCGGTTCGCTCGCCCTCGGCGCGTTCGCCGGGGCGCCGCTCGACAAGGCCATCGCCTCCTTCAGCACCGGCCTCGGCAGCACCGTCGCCGGCGTCGGCGTCCTCATCGCCCTGGGCGCGATTCTCGGCAAGCTGCTCGCCGACTCGGGCGGCGCCGACCAGATCGTCGACACGATCCTGGCCAAGGCGGGCGGACGCGCGATGCCGTGGGCGATGGTGCTGATCGCCTCGATCATCGGACTCCCGCTGTTCTTCGAGGTCGGCATCGTCCTGCTGATCCCGGTCGTGCTGATGGTCGCCAAGCGCGGCAACTACTCGCTGATGCGGATCGGCATCCCGGCCCTCGCCGGCCTGTCCGTCATGCACGGCCTGATCCCGCCGCACCCCGGCCCGCTGGTCGCCATCGACGCCATCGGCGCCAACCTGGGGGTGACCCTCGCCCTCGGCCTGGTCGTCGCCATACCGACAGTGATCATCGCGGGCCCGGTGTTCTCGAAGTTCGCGGCCCGGTGGGTGGACATCCCTGCGCCGGAGAAGATGATCCCTCAGCGCGCCTCCGACGACCTGGACAAGCGGCCCAGCTTCGCCGCCACCGTCGCCACGGTGCTGCTGCCGGTCGTGCTGATGATGGCCAAGGCGCTCGTCGACATCATCGTGGACGACCCCGCGAACGGCCTCCAGCGCGTCACGGACGTCATCGGCTCGCCGCTGATCGCCCTGCTCGCCGCGGTGCTGGTGGGCATCTTCACCCTGGGCCGCGCCGCAGGATTCACCAAGGAGCGGATCGGCTCGACGGTCGAGAAGTCGCTCGCCCCGATCGCGGGCGTCCTGCTGATCGTCGGCGCCGGCGGCGGCTTCAAGCAGACGCTGATCGACATCGGTGTCGGCCAGATGATCCTGGACTTCTCCAAGGACTGGGCCATCCCGACGCTGCTGCTCGCCTGGCTGATCGCGGTGGCGATCCGGCTGGCGACCGGCTCGGCGACGGTCGCGACGATCTCCGCGGCAGGACTGGTCGCGCCGCTCGCGGCCGACATGTCGACCTCCCACGCGGCCCTGCTGGTCCTCGCGATCGGCGCCGGTTCGCTGTTCTTCAGCCACGTCAACGACGCCGGCTTCTGGCTGGTGAAGGAGTACTTCGGCATGAACGTCGGCCAGACGATCAAGACCTGGTCGGTGATGGAGACCATCATCTCGGTCGTCGGCATCGTCTTCGTGCTGCTGCTGTCACTCGTCCTGTAGCCACTCGGAGTGGTGGTCGCGGGCCCACTGGCGCTCGACCGACCCGGTGCGCATGCCACGGCGTGCCTCCGGGTCGGCGAGCGCCATTCCGATGTGTCCGGCCAGCACGATGCCGATGGCCAGCGACAGCCAGTCGTGCACGAACGTCGCGCCGGTGCGCCACACCAGCGGGGCGAGGTCCGTGAACCACATCAGCAGTCCGGTGCCGAGCATGACCAGGGCCGCGCCCGCGATCCAGGCCGCGTAGATCTTCTGCCCGGCGTTGAACTTCCCCGCCGGGCGGGACGGGAACCGGTGGTCCCGGCGGCGTACGGCACGCAGCCAGGTGCGGTCGTGCGGGCGGAAGCGGTTGAGCCGGCGCAGGTCGGCGCGGAAGGCCGGGGACGCGAGGCCGAGCAGGAACGGCACCGGCAGCAGCACGCCGGCCCACTCGTGGACGGTGACCACGAGATGGCGGCGGCCGACGAGTTCGGCGATCTGCGGTACGTACAGGGCGGCGGCGGTCGCGACGCAGGTGAGCATCAGGGCGGCGGTGGTGCGGTGCACCCAGCGTTCGGCCCGGCTGAACCGGCGCACGCGGGTGGGCGGTTCAGACGGTGGGGGTGTCGCTGCGGCCGTTGGACCGGCCGACCCAGGCGTCGATGTCATAGCCGCGCTCCTCCCAGTAGCCGGGCCGTACACGGGAGGTGACGGTGATCCCGGAGAGCCATTTCGCCGATTTGTAGAAGTACATCGGCGCGACGTAGAGCCGGGCGGGGCCCCCGTGGGCGTGACTGAGCGGCTTGTCCTGCATGCGCAGGGCGACCAGGACGTCGTCGCGACGGGCCTGCGGGAGGGTGAGGCTCTCGCTGTACGTGCCGTCGAAGCACGTGAAGCGGACGGCCGTACCCTCGGGGCGTATCCCGGCCGCGTCCAGCAGCAGCGACAGCCGCACACCTTCGAACGGGGTGTCGGGCACGCGCCAGCCGGTCACGCACTGCACGTCGCGCACGATCCGGGTCTGCGGGAGGGCGCGCAGGTCGGTGAGCGTGTAGGCGGCGGGGCGTTCGACGAGGCCGTCGACGGTGAGGCGGTAGTTCGTCCCGTTCCGGCGCGGGACGGAGGAGGCGACCGAGTAGTAGCGGAAGCCGCCGCCGTTGGGCAGCAGCCCGGTGAGGCCGGTGGGGTCCTTGTCGGCGGCGGAGCCCAGGAACGACTCGAGCGCGCGCTGGAGTTGGGGCGCGGCAGCGACCGAGGCGGCTCCGACGCCGAGCATGCCCAGCACCAGTCGGCGGCCGAGGGGCGTGCCGGCCGTCCCGTCGTCGCGCTCGGCCGGCCCGGCGGGGCCGGTGTGCTCGGTGCGCTCCGCGTCACCGTCGTGTGAGGTCACCCTTCGATTCGAGCACGTGACCGGCGCGAGGGCCAGGGAACCGGGCGATACGTCAGACTTCCGTCACACCCTCCGCCGACCGGGCGTCGTACGGCCCGGGCCCGTGTGCGCGGGAGCGCCGCCGGACCGGCCGGAGCGGGGACCTCCGTTTCCCCTCCCCGGCCCTCTCGTGTACATGCCATCGCCTCTGCTACGTTCCCGCTCAGCCTCCCCCCACCACGGACAGGGCGATGTCCCGCCGAGGCCGCGCGGCCCCACGAGGGCGAGCCGGCCACCGGGACAGAGCTCCTCTGAGAAGGAGTTCACGTGGTCGTTTTTCTCCCACGTTCCCGCAGGCGCACCGTGATCGCCTGCGCGCTGGTCGCCGCCGCTGCGGGCGCGCTGCTTCCCCTCGCCCCGGCTTCTTCCGCCGCGGCGGCGGAAGACCAGGAGTTCAGGCCGCAGCTCGTGACGGTGGACACCCCCACCCGAGCGGACAGGAACAGACTGGCCTCCCTCGGGCTCGACCTGACCGAGCACGCGACGCACGGACACAGCGAGGTCGTCCTGCACGGGCTCGGCGACGTGCTCGCGCTGCGCGCCGCCGGCTTCACCTGGCAGGCGCGCATCCCGGACCTCGTCAAGCGGGAGTCCGAGATCAACGCGGCCAACCGCGCCTACGCGGCCGCGACCGCCGCCTCGCCCCTGCCGTCGGGGCGTGACAGCTACCGCAGCCTGAGTGACTACAACGCCGATCTCGACCGGCTCGCCACAGCACACCCCGGCCTGGTCAAGAAGATCACGCTGCGGCACCGGAGCCTCGAGGGCAAGCCCGTGCACGGCGTGGAGATAGCCCACGACGTCACCGCCGCGCAGGACGGCCGCCCCGTCTTCCTCATGCTCGGTCTGCACCACGCCCGCGAATGGCCCTCGGGCGAGCACACCATCGAGTTCGCCCACGATCTGGTGAAGAACCACGGCAGCGACCCGCGCATCACCGCGCTCCTGAAGAAGGCCCGCGTCGTCGTCGTGCCGGTCGTCAACGTCGACGGCTTCCAGAAGTCCTACGACGACGGGCAGTTGATCGACCTGCGCCCCGTCGACGAGGGCGGCACCGGCTCGATCCTGGCCACTCCCGGGAACGCGTACAAGCGCAAGAACTGCCGGATCGTCGACGGGCTGTCCCCGCTCCTGAACGAGTGCGCCCTCGCGAGCAGCCCCGGCGGCTTCGGAGCGGGCGTCGACCTCAACCGCAACTACGGCGCGTACTGGGGCGGTCCGGGAGCGGCCGCCGAGCCGGTCCAGGCCACGTACCGTGGCGCAGCGCCGTTCTCGGAGCCGGAGACGCAGAACATCCGCGAGCTGATCAGCAGCCGTCAGGTGACCGGTCTGATCACCAACCACACCTTCTCCAACCTGGTGCTGAGTCCCGGCGGGGTCGCGCCCGACACGATCGGACCCGACGGGCAGCCCGTCGGCGATCCGCCGGACGACGCCGCGCTGACGGAGCTCGGCGACCGGATGGCCGCCCAGAACGGCTACACGAGCCAGCACAGCTGGGAGCTGTACGACACCACCGGCACCACCGAGGACTGGTCGTACAACGCGACCGGCGGCTACGGCTACACGTTCGAGATCGGCCCCGACGAGTTCCACCCGCCGTTCCCGGAGGTCGTCGACGAGTACCTCGGCGCGGGCGAGTTCGCCGGCAAGGGCAACCGTGAGGCATACCTCCTCGCACTGGAGAGCACCGTGGACCCGCGGACCCACGCGGTGATCGGCGGCAAGGCGCCCGCGGGCGCGACCCTGCGGCTGCGCAAGGCCTTCGCCACTCCCACCTGGTCGGGCAGTGTCTCGGACACCCTGGACACGACCATGACCGTCGGCCGGGGCGGCACGTACACCTGGCACGTGAACCCCTCCACCCGGCCCGTCGTCAAGGCCCGTCAGATCCAGGTGATCTCCTCCGAGCCGCTGAAGGGGCAGACCTACACGGGCACGACCGCACCGGCGCAGCGGACGGAGCAGGAGTTCACCGTCGACCGGGCCGCCGACGTCCTCGAGGTGAAGCTCGACTGGCCGACGCCGGACGATCTCGATCTGTACGTGCTGCACAGGAACGCCGACGGCAGCCTCACCCAGGTCGGCAGCTCCGCCGGCTCGGTCGGCGAGAAGGAACGGGTGCTGCTCCAGGACCCGGAGCAGGGCACCTATGTGCTGCGGGTGGAGAACTGGGCCTCCGTCACGCCGTCGTGGACGCTCACCGCATCCCTGTACGACGCCACGGAGCAGCAGACGGGCGGCCTGATCGAGAACTGGACCCTGACGTGCGAGAAGGACGGGCAGGTCCTGGAACGCGTGCCCGTCGTCGTGGACCGGGGCCAGCAGGTCAAGGCGGATCTGAAGGCGTGCGCGCAGAAGTGGGGCCGGGGCTGATGCCGCACACCTCACCGGCGGCGGCCCGTTCCCCGCGGGGAGCCGGCCTGCTCCGGGAACGGGGCGTGGAGACCGCCCGGGACTCGGTGCGGGCCACGTTCCGCTGACGGACCCGCGGGGCCGCACCGGGTGCCCGGTGCGGCCCCGCGTGATGCTTGTATGGCTGCCATGACTCCGGCAGGCAATTCCGCGGACGAGCTCCTCGACATCGTCGACGAACAGGACCGGGTGATCGGGCAGGCACCGCGCGGCGAGGCGTACGCGCGCGGGCTGCGGCACCGGTGCGTGTTCGTCCTCGTACGCGACGGGGAGGGACGCGTCTTCGTACACCGGCGGACCGCGACCAAGCTCGTCTTCCCCTCGCTGCACGACATGTTCGTCGGCGGTGTCGTCGGCGCGGGCGAGACGTACGACGACGCCGCCCTGCGCGAGGCCGAGGAGGAGCTCGGGGTGAGCGGACTGCCGCGCCCCGTACCGGTGTTCACGTTCCTGTACGAGGGCGGCGGCGATCCCGCGCAGACCTGGTGGTCCTCCGTCTACGAGGTGTGCTGCACGCTGCCGGTGGAACCGCAGGCCGAGGAGGTCGCCTGGCACGGCTTCCTCACGGAGAGCGAGTTGGAGGAGCGCCTGCGCGAGTGGGAGTGGGTACCGGACGGCCTCGCCGCGTGGGAGCGGCTCAGGGCCCACCGATCGGTGTGACGGCGCGGGTAGGGTGCCCGGCGTGAGCGACTTCGTACAGAGCCTGCGCCTGTGGTTCGCGCCCCGGCGGATCCGGGAGGAGGGCGAGACCCCCGACTACCGCTTCTCGCTCGCCAACGAGCGCACGTTCCTCGCGTGGATCCGCACGGCGCTCGCGCTCATCGGCGGCGGCTTCGCCGTCGACCAGTTCCTGCCGGATCTGCGCTGGGGCGTGCGGGCGGGTCTCGCGCTCGCGCTGATCGGGGCGGGCGCCATGTGCGCCGTGCGCGCCGTGAACCACTGGGTCCGCTGCGAGCGGGCGATGCGCCGAGGTGAGGATCTGCCGGTGTCCCGTTTCCCGGCGCTGCTGGCGCTGGTGGTCGCGGTCGTGTCCGTCGCCATGGTGGTCGTCGTGTCCTGGGGCGACGTGTGACGGCGCCCGAGCGGGATCCGGGGCTGCAGCCCGAGCGGACCCGCCTGGCGTGGCGTCGGACCACCCTGGCCTGCACGGTGGTGGCGGTGCTCGCCACCCGGCAGGCGAGTGGGGACGCGTGGCCCGCGGTCGGGCTGAGCCTGGCCGCGTGGCTGGGTTTCCTGGCCGTGGCGCACCGGCGCATCGGCGCGATGGACGCGGCCCGGCCGCCGGCGCTGTCGTTGCGGGGCGCCGTCGCCGCGGTGGGCTGCGTACTGGCGCTCGCGGCGTTCGCCGTCGCGGTCGTGACCTGAGGCTGCCCGTGCGCCGTGGGCTCCGGGTGACCGGGGGCGGTCGCAGCGCGCAGGGTGCGGCAGGCGGGGCGGCACGGCCCGGCGCCCGGCCCGGTCAGGGAGCGGCCACTAGCCTGGAGGGTGCAGATCATCACAATCCGGACTTCAAGGGGAGTGTCATGACCGTCCTCCACCAGGAGCACCCCGCCCACGAGCACACACACGGACCGTCCTGCGGACACACCGAGGTCCCGCACGGTGACCACGTCGACTACGCGCACGACGGCCATCTCCACCGCAAGCACTCCGGACACTGGGACGAATGCGAGCCCGGCGAGCACGTCTCGCACAGCAGCCACACCCATGAGCACGGCGCCGGATGCGGGCACCCCGCCGTGGTGCACGGAGACCACGTCGACTATGTCCACGACGGACACCGGCACGCCCAGCACGACGGCCACTGGGACGACCACTGATCCCCTGACCCGCCCCGCCGCCCCCGGATGGCAGCCAACCGGCAGGCTCGGCGCGTCATTTCGCGCCGACCGGCCCGAGGGGAGCGGCGGACGTCTGTGGCCGCGAGGTGCCGGCCAGAAGCACCGGCTGCATCCGATCCGGCCGCAGACCGATTCCGGCGACATCCGGATCACCGCACCGGCCGTCCGTACGACGACCGGTTCACCGTGTACGTCGGGGACGTCGGGGTACGGCTGATCCACCCCCGCGGCGTGGCCCACGCACCGGGTGACACGGTGGTTCCGGGCCTGCCCACCTGAACGGGCCGCCCCGCCCCGCCGAAACGCGGCCGTCCCGCCTGCGTCCGGAGGCCGAACGCGCCCGCCTGCCGCGCATGTCGGCCCGGGGCGGGCGCGTTCTCGTGTGTGATCCACGCATCGGTTACACGGGCGCACTGGACGACATACCGACTGGTCGGTCATCATAAACGCGATCGTCAGGACCACGACCAGGACCGCCTCCGGAGGTGCGCACCATGAGCCCAGCCCCACAGGGCCTTGATCCCGAGCAGCTGCGCGGACATCTCGACCTCGAGCGGCCGGGGCTGGTGAGCGGACCTCTCAGTGCACGCCTGATCCAGGGCGGCCGCTCCAACCTCACCTACGCGGTCACCGACGGCACCGGCCGCTGGGTCGTCCGCAGGCCCCCGCTCGGCCACGTCCTGGCGACCGCCCACGACATGAAGCGCGAGCACCGGGTGATCAACGCGCTCGCGCCGACCGAGGTGCCGGTCCCCCGGCCGGTGCTGCTGTGCGAGGACGAGTCGGTCATCGGATCGCCGTTCTACGTCATGGAGTTCGTCGACGGCACGCCCTACCGCACCGCCGAACAGCTCGCCGCTCTCGGTCCCGCACGCACCCGCGACGCGGTGCTCTCCCTCGTCGACACGCTCGTCGACCTGCACGCCGTGGATCCCGAGTCGGTCGGGCTCGGCGACTTCGGGCGCCCCGAGGGCTTCCTCGACCGGCAGCTGCGCCGCTGGGGCAAGCAGCTGGACGCCTCGCGCAACCGGGAGCTGCCCGGAATCGACGAGCTGCACGCCGCCCTCGGGCGCTCGCTGCCGCCCTCCCCCGCGCCCGCCGTCATCCACGGCGACTACCGCCTCGACAACGTCCTGATCGGCCAGGACGACCGGATCACGGCCGTACTGGACTGGGAGATGTCCACGCTCGGCGATCCGCTGACCGACCTCGGCCTGCTGGTGATGTACAGCCGCCCGCTGGAACTGCCCGGTTCCCCCATCAGCACCACCGCGGCCGCGCCCGGCCACCCCTCCCCCGACGAGCTGATCGAGCGGTACGCCGGGCGCTCCGGCCGGGACACCTCGGCGATCTCCTGGTACACGGCGTTCGCCTGGTTCAAGCTCGCCGTGATCCTCGAGGGCATCCACTACCGCTACACCCTCGGCCAGACCGTCGGCGCCGGCTTCGACCGCATCGGGGATCTCGTCCCCGTCTTCATCGAGCACGGCCTCACCACCCTCCAGGAAGGCTGAGTACCTCATGGACTTCGCATTCGACGCCCGCACGGAAGAACTCCGCGCCAGACTGCTCACGTTCATGGACGAGCACGTCTACCCGGCCGAGCAGATCGAGCACGAGCAGCGCGCGCGGCTGGCGTCACCGTGGGACACCCCGGCGATCGTCGAGGAGCTGAAGGCCGAGGCGCGCAAGCAGGGGCTGTGGAACCTCTTCCTGCCCGACGCGGAGCACGGCGCGGGCCTGACGAACCTGCAGTACGCGCCGCTCGCCGAGATCACCGGACGCAGCCCGCACCTGGCGCCGACGGCACTGAACTGCGCGGCCCCGGACACGGGGAACATGGAGGTCCTCGCGCAGTTCGGCAACGACGAGCAGAAGAAGCAGTGGCTGGAGCCGCTGCTCGCCGGGGAGATCCGCTCGGCGTTCGCCATGACCGAGCCCGAGGTCGCCTCGTCGGACGCGACGAACATCCGGACCCGGATCGACCGCGACGGCGACGACTACGTCATCAACGGCCGCAAGTGGTACATCTCCGGTGCGATGAACCCGAACTGCCAGATCTTCATCGTGATGGGCAAGACCGACCCGGACGGCGACGACATCCGCCGTCAGCAGTCGATGATCCTGGTCCCCAGGGACACCCCGGGCGTCGAGGTCCGCCGAGCCATGCAGGTCTACGGCTACGAGGACCACTCGCACGGCGGCCACGCCGAGGTCGTCTTCACCGACGTACGGGTGCCCGCGTCGAACCTGATCGACGAGGTGGGCAGCGGCTTCGCCATCGCCCAGGCGCGGCTCGGGCCGGGACGTATCCACCACTGCATGCGGCTGATCGGCATGGCCGAGCGGGCGATCGAGCTGATGTGCCGCAGGGCGGTGTCCCGCGAGGCGTTCGGCAAGACGATCGCCCAGCAGGGCGTCGTGCAGAACTGGATCGCGGACGCGCGGGTGACCGTGGAGCAGCTGCGACTGCTGGTGCTGAAGACCGCGTGGCTGATGGACACGGTCGGCAACCGGGGAGCGCACACCGAGATCCAGGCGATCAAGATCGCGACGCCGCGGGCGGTCGTAGACATCCTGGACAAGGCGGTGCAGGTCCACGGCGCGGGCGGCGTGAGCCAGGACTTCCCGCTCGCGGAACTGTGGGCGGCGGCGCGGACGCTGAAGCTGGCGGACGGGCCGGACGAGGTGCATCAGCGGTCGCTGGCGAGGCGAGAGCTGAAGAGGTACGTGTGAGGGGTGGGCGGGGTGGCAACGAGACCACCGAGCGCGCCATCGCGGCCCTCGGCGAGGGCCTGGCCGAGGGTGAGGACCGCA